>JALRAI010000052.1:0-12059 GCA_023258055.1 Flavobacteriaceae bacterium
TTAAGAGCAGATAATCCCTTGACCCTGATGGAAAGCCCTAAAATAGGTCGATATCTACCCGACACCCTCTCGGTCTCAGAAATTGATGCCCTGATAGGTGCCATAGATTTAGGACATGCTCAAGGTGAACGCAATCGTGCGATGCTAGAAACGCTTTATGGCTGTGGACTGCGCGTTTCGGAGCTCATTACCCTGAGGCTCTCTGATCTGTATTTTGATCAGGAGTTTATCAAGGTAACAGGAAAAGGAGATAAACAACGCATCGTGCCCATTGCTCCTACCACTATGAAATATATAAATATCTATATGCATGAGGTCCGCAATCACCAGGACATTGATTCTACCTACAGGGACACCCTGTTTTTAAACCGTCGGGGTAAGGGCCTAACTCGGGCCATGGTTTTTACCATAATTAAAGAATTAGCCACAAAGGCCGGCATTGAAAAAAAGGTCAGTCCTCATACCTTCCGTCATTCTTTTGCGACCCACCTTTTAGAACACGGAGCTGATTTGCGCGCCATACAGCAGATGTTGGGTCACGAGAGCATTACCACCACAGAAATATACACCCATGTGGAAACCGCACATTTATCAAAAGTCATGAAACAATTTCATCCGCGGAAATGATTTACCAAGAATAACCTATACAGTATAACTTTTCAATAACGACATCAATGAAGTATATAGCGCTACAAAATCAAGTAAAAATGCCCGCACTAGGACTGGGTACCTGGAAAGCTCAAGGTCAGGAGCTCGTTATAGCCCTTTTGGAAGCGATCAAAATGGGCTATCGTCATATTGATACGGCAACGATTTACGACAATGAAATTGAGGTCGGTCAAGCCATTGCAATGGCTGTAGAAATGGGTCTTTGTACTCGTGAAGACTTGTTTATCACCTCTAAGCTTTGGAATGATCGTCATGAGTCGCATGAGGTTTTGCCGGCCCTTGAAGCTAGTTTAGAACGTCTAAAAATAGATTATTTGGATCTCTATCTTATCCACTGGCCCATCGCTTTTAAAAGTGGGGTAGTTCTACCTGATTCGGCCTCAGATTATCTGCCCCTGAGCGAAGCACCACTTTTGGACACATGGTTGGCTATGCATGAGGCAAAAAAAACAGGACTAACTAGGGCCATAGGGGTTTCTAATTTTACGCCGAATCATTTATCCTTACTCGAAGCCTCTAATATCATGCCTGCTGTGAATCAAGTGGAAATGCATCCACTGCTCACACAAGAAAAATTACGCGCTTATTGCCAAGACAAAGGAATTGCCCTTACGGCCTATGCCCCACTGGGTTCGACTGATCGTGCCGAAGGGATGAAATCGACTGATGAACCCAATTTATTTGGTGTAGCAGGCATTGATAAAATGGCCGAGCAGTACGGATGTTCCCCTGCGCAGATTTTAATCAGTTATCATATTTCTCGAGGAGACTCTGTCATACCAAAAGCTGTACAAACCCAGCACTTGGCCGATAACCTAAAGGCGGCTGAAATTACCCTCAGTGCATCCGATATCAAGACTCTAAGTGAATTGAACAAAGATTATCGCTTTATCAATGGACACTTTTTTGATTGCCCAGAGCGAGGTTATGATTGGGTGTTCTCGGAATAAAAGCTAAGGGTTACTTCGCGATATTCACAGCTCTGGTTTCTCTGATCACCGTCACCCGGACTTGACCTGGATAAGTCATGTCAGTCTGAATCTTTTGAGAAATTTCAAAGGACAATTGAGCGGCCTTGTCGTCACTGACCTTTTCACTCTCCACAATTACCCGAAGTTCACGTCCTGCTTGTATGGCGTAGGCTTTTTCGACCCCACCAAATCCAAAGGCGATGTCTTCCAAATCTTTAAGTCGTTGGATGTAGGAATCCAGGACTTGACGTCTCGCCCCTGGGCGTGCCCCACTGATGGCATCACAAACTTGTACTATAGGCGACAAGAGACTGGTCATTTCTATTTCATCGTGGTGGGCTCCAATAGCATTACAGACCTCTGGTTTCTCTCCATATTTTTCTGCCCATTGCATACCTAAAATGGCGTGTGGCGTTTCAGACTCGGTCTCTGGGACTTTACCGATATCATGTAAAAGTCCTGCGCGTTTGGCCAGTTTGGCATTTAAACCAAGCTCAGCAGCCATAGTACCGCATAGGCGAGCCACTTCTCTAGAGTGATGCAATAAATTCTGCCCATAAGAGGAGCGATACTTCATACGTCCTACAGCTTTGATCAGTTCAGGATGCAGTCCGTGAATTCCTAAGTCGATTACCGTACGTTTTCCCACCTCTATGATTTCAGCCTCGATTTGACTGGTGGTTTTCTTGACCACTTCTTCAATTCTAGCTGGGTGAATACGCCCGTCGGTTACTAATTTATGCAAAGACAAGCGCGCGATCTCGCGGCGTACAGAATCAAAACAAGAAAGTATGATCGCCTCAGGTGTATCATCTACGATAATTTCGACCCCAGTCGCCGCTTCGATCGCGCGGATATTCCGCCCCTCTCGCCCGATGATACGTCCTTTGACATCGTCGTTTTCTAAGTTAAATACAGAGACGCAGTTTTCTATGGCTTCTTCTGTGCCAATGCGCTGTATGGTGTTAATGATGATTTTCTTGGCCTCTTGCTGTGCCGTCATCTTGGCTTCTTCTAAGGAGCTCTGAATATAGGCCATAGCGTCCGTCTTAGCTTCTCCTTTGAGGCTTTCAATGAGCTGTGCTTTGGCATCTTCTGCAGAAAGACTAGAGATCACTTCGAGTTGCTCAATTTGACTTTTGTGCAGACGCTCGATTTCACTTTCTTTTTTCTCAATGAATTTCATTTTTTCCTCAAAATCTGCCCGTTCTTTTTCCAGTGCTGCATTGAGTTTTTTCTGCTGGGCCAAAGTGTTTGAGACTTGAGATTCTTTATCTCTGGTGCGTTTTTCGGCTTCAGCTATTTTTTTATCACGGCTTAAGATAACCTTTTCGTGCTCCGCTTTGAGTTCTATGAATTTTTCTTTGGCCTGTAGTATTTTTTCTTTTTTTAAGGACTCGGCCTCAACTTTGGCTTCCTTCAGTATGCCGTCTGCGGCGCGTTTAGCAGAATTTAAGGCTTGAGAAGCGCTGTTTTTTTCGATAATTTTTGCGATCACAAAGCCTAAAACTAGGGCTATTATTGCGGCCGCAATTGTGGGGATATATGATTCCATAATTGTACACTAAATAAAAAAGCCTATACCGATAAGTGTATTGAATAAACTCCTTAAAACACGTTTGAGGCTAATGCGTTGATCAAGGATCCGTGACACAGACGGCATGCTTTAACAACACGAACTCACCTCTTTTAAAGAATCTCTGTTGAGTTTACCAAATAATATATCAATATAGGCAGTTACCTGAATATTTTAAGAACGTCACTTCAGTACCTCTAGTACCGCTTGATCTAATGCCTGAAGACGGTGTTCTAGGTCCACCAAATCTTTGCCGGCGTCGAGCTCTTTTTGTTCTACCTGTGTGGCAAACTGTAAGGCGCACATGGCCAAAACATCTTGTTTGTCTCTTACGGCATAACTTTGCTCAAAGCGCTTGATCATTTCTTCAATGCGTTTGGCGGCCTTGCGAAGGCCCTCCTCCTGCTCCGCTTGTATGGTTAATGGATACAAACGGTCGGCAATGGTCAACTTTATTTTAAGTGCCTCAGCCATTAAATCTACGGTGCTAAATGAGCGATACATTGATCTATATCGCGCACTAAAGCGTTTATTTTGAGTTTTGTTTCTCTTTTGTATTGGTCGCTGCCAAGCATTGCATTGGCCATTTTTAGCTCTTCATTTTTATCTTTTGCCTGTTCTAACTCTAGGGCTTGTTGTTGAAACTCTTCTTTCAACTTATTCAAGGCCTCAGACAAAAGCTGATGGTCTTTTTTTAGTGTTTGGTAGGCACTAATTAACTCATGCAGCTTTGATTCCAGGGAATCGACAATAGGATTTAGTTGAGCCATTCAATGAACATTACAACACTTATAACAAAGTTAATAAAACTTGCGTGATGCAGTGGCTATGCTTCTGTTAATTCTCGAAATTTTTGTAATATTTGTTTTCTCAGGCACGTTACTATGTCAAAGCACAACGAATTGTTAATTACCCATCGAATTTTCCGACTAGATTCATTGAAAACGGGCTATTTACCTCTAGGATATTTTAGGTTTAGCCTCATGTTTTGGCTGTTTTCTCTATCGATACAAGCACAAATGTTTGTCTCCCCTGAATTTTCTTCGCCGATTGAAGGTACTTTGAGACTGTCCGGAAATTTTGGAGAATTGCGCAGCAGCCACTTTCATGCAGGGCTTGATCTCAAGACAAATCTAACTATTGGCAAGCCTGTATTCGCGGCAGCTGATGGCTATGTGAGCCGTGTTAAAGTTGCTCATTTTGGGTATGGCACAGCGCTTTATCTCACTCATGAAGGGGGATTTAGTAGTGTCTATGCTCATTTAGATCGTTTTGCTGGACCTATTCAAGATTATATCAAACAAACACAGTATAAAAAAGAGCAATTTCAAGTAGAGCTCTTTCCGAGTCAGGATAAATTTGTTTTTAAAAGAGGTGACCTTATTGGTTATTCAGGTAATACTGGAAGTAGCGGCGGACCACACTTACACTTTGAAATTAGAGATCCTCAATCAAGGCCATTAAACCCACTGAGTTATGGGATACAAATTGAAGATACCAGGGCGCCTGAGCCCACTATTTTGCGCTGGTACCCCTACTCCGCCCCTGGATTAGATCTAGAGGACAAAGGCCAAAGCCTCGCACTCACCGCTATCGGTGACCATGAATATCTCGCTGAAACTTTGGAGGCTTCAGGGTGGATTGGATTTGGGCTCGGGGTGTTTGATCGTCAAGACGGCTCACAAAATAAAAATGGGGTCTATCAGATGCGCTGTTTTTTAAACGGTAGTCTGGTTCAAGATGTGGTTTTTGACCGTATTTCTTTTGATGAAACGAAGTATATGAATCGCCATATGGATTACCTGCATTATCAAGAGCGTAAACAGCGGGTACAAAAGCTATTTCGCATGTCAAACAATCCCCTGGGTATACTGAAGAATTTAGAGGGTGATGGCTTTGTCTCTATTGACGCTGGTGCTTCATACACCTATACCATCGAACTTTACGATTTTAACCGGAACAAGACTTTGATTACCGTACCCATTACTGGAGTGGATAAAAATGTCCTGCAAGAATCCAAGGGGCCCTCGGATAAATGGGCTAACCTTATTGAAATTCCCCACACTACGGCCACGAGCTGGAGCGAGGGTAATTATAGCGTTTTCTTTCCTAAAGCCTGCTTTTATGAATCTACGGCCTTGAGACTCTCTGTGGATTCAGAGCAACTTTATTTAGATGAAGATCGCTATCCTTTGTACAAGCCTTTTAAAATAACTTATCGTGGGGATCATCTCAGTGAGGACGATTTAGCCCATGCCTATATCGCCCGCTTAGACCCATACGGCAAACCAATCCATCAGAACACTTCACGCAGCGGCAGCACTCTCGAGGCTAGTGCTTCTACTTTGGGTCAATACGGAGTTTATTTTGATCGTACTCCGCCCACCATTAGCATGAAGGCCCCAGCCCAGGGTCAGTGGTACAGCAAGGCTAAGAAACTGAAAGTAACCATAAAGGATAGCGAGTCCGGGATTGCCGACTATAGGGCGACGATCAATGATCAGTTTATCCTTATGGAATACGATTATAAAACGGCGACCCTGACCTACGATTTTAGTGATGCTGTGGTCGATCAAGCGGCCCATAATTTAAAAGTCGTTGTCCTAGATAATGCTGGAAATAGTACTACTTTTGAACGACTTTTTTACCGTAAAGCCGATGATTAGTTCTTTTAAGCCCTTTTTTACCCTAGTATTTTTGATGCTTTCGAGTGTCATGCTCAGTCAAACTGCTACTCTTAAGGGCATTGTTTTTGACGATCAAGGCAACACGGTATCTGGGGCTACGGTCTCCTACGCCAGTCAAGGGGTCGTCACAGACCGCAATGGTGTCTATGTTTTGGAAATTCCTGCAGACACCAAAATCACGGTTACTTTTTCGTATTTATCGCTAAAGACGGTTTCTTTTGCGCTGAGCTTAGCGCCTAATGAGGACTATGAGTTTAATCCGGTGATGAAGGCAGATATTGAGGTTTTTGGCGAACTTGTTTTGGACGTCAAAAAGCGAAAGCGCATCGAAGGAATACAGAGTTTTTCTCCCGAAATGGCGCGTAAAATGGTCGGGGGCAATGCGGGGGTTGAGGCCGTACTGATGTCGCTCCCCGGTGTAAGCGGGAACAATGAACTCAGTACTCAGTATGCTGTGCGCGGGGGCAATTACGATGAAAACCTGGTTTATGTCAATGAAATTGAAGTGTATCGCCCCTTTCTTATCCGCAGTGGACAACAGGAAGGGCTCAGTTTTGTAAACAGCCAAATGACGGCCAATGTAGATTTCTCTGCGGGAGGATTTCAGGCGAAATACGGGGATAAACTCTCGTCGGTTTTAGACATTACTTATCGGCGCCCCACTGATTTTGAAGCCTCTGTCGATTTGAGTCTTTTGGGAGGGCAACTCACCCTGGGCGACAAGTCAACTGATGGACGCTTTACCGCGCTAGGTAGTGTCCGCTATCGAGACAACAGTCTTTTTGTCAACGCCAAAGAGACCGAGACTAATTTTCGACCGAGATTTACAGACTTGCAGTCTTATCTGACTTACAAGGTTTCTAATAAACTAGAGCTCGGCTTTTTAGGAACGGCCTCCATTAATGATTACCAATACGAACCTTTAACGCGCCAAACAAACTTTGGAACCATTCAGGACCCCAGAGCCCTTTTGGTGTTTTATGAAGGTCAAGAGGTGGATCAGTACCGCACTGTTTTCGGGGCCTTAAAAGCCACATATGTCGTTTCTGATAATTATACCACTAAATGGATGGCATCGGCCTATCAGACGGCTGAGCAAGAGCACTATGATATCTTGGCTCAATATCGATTGGGCGAGGTTAATACCAGTATTGGGGATGAAAATTTAGGTGAGGTTGAGTTCTCAGAAGGGATCGGTAGTCAGCTCACCCATGCGCGCAATGATTTAGAGGCACTCATTGTGAATCTGAACCATCGGGGACAAATTCAAGCTGGGGCTCATCAGATGGAGTATGGATTAAAATTTACCAGCGAGCGCATACGCGATCGGGTTTCAGAATACGAGATTATTGATTCTGCCGGGTTTTCGATTAGACCGCCTTTGGTGGATTTTCAAAACAATCAACCCTATGAGGCCTACGACAGTCCTATTGTGCCTTTTAATGCCAGTAACGGAGAAAATGACGTGCTTATATCGCGTATTTCTGGGTTTGCCCAGTGGAGTTATCGCGATGAATGGAATAATGGTGAATTGTATTTAAATGCCGGGGTTCGTGCTCATAATTGGCAGGTAGACGATGGCGTTAACCCTGCAGTGACCCAGACAGTTTTTAGTCCAAGAGCCCAAATGAGCTTTAAACCCTTTGGTCCTAAGGATCAGCTGTTTCGTCTAAGTGTCGGGGTTTATCACCAACCGCCATTTTATCGAGAACTCAGAAATCGTCAAAGTCAGGTGGTGCCTGAGGTTAAAGCTCAGCAGTCAATACATCTGGTTCTTGGGCATGATTATAGTTTTAATCTGTGGGAGCGTCCTTTTACACTAAATTCTGAAGTGTTTTACAAGCATCTGACCGATGTAAACCCATATACCTTAGAAAATGTCCGTCTGCGCTATGCGGCGAATAATAATGCCGTGGCTTACGCCTATGGTCTGGATATGCGCCTAGCAGGGGAATTTGTTCCTGGGACTGAGTCTTGGGTGAGTTTTGGGTATTTAAAAACAGAAGAAAATATTGATGACCGAGGGTTTATCTTTCGCCCTACCGACCAAAGGCTCAAATTTGGGGTATTGTTCCAGGATTACGTCCCAGTGATGCCTGATTTAAAGATGTATCTAAATATGGTATATAATACGGGACTGCCAGGTGGTTCACCAAGCTATGCAGACCCTTACGATTTTCAAACACGCTTACCAGACTACAAAAGGGCTGACTTAGGGATCAGTTATGATTTAGTGCACGATGACAAGCCTGGAAAAGGCTTGTTTTCACGCTTCAAGGACTTTGCTGTAGGGGTGGAAATCTTCAATATATTTGATGTGCAAAACTCTATTACAAACACCTTTGTAAGAGATGTTTACACCAAAGTGCAATACGCGATTCCAAACTATTTAACCCCGCGCATTTTTAATTTAAAACTCAGCGCTGGATTTTAAATCGACGACTTATCGGCTGGCCTCCAATAGTTCTTTAAGACATGCCAGAGCAAAATCGATGTCTTCTGGAGTGTTAAACATAGAAAATGAAAAGCGCAGGCTCGGCATCATCGGCACCCCTACTTTGTCTAAAGCTTGGAGGACATGAGAACCGCCACTGCTTCCGCTTTGACAAGCGCTCCCCTGAGAACAAGCTACACCTTTTAAATCGAGTTGAAAAAGCAACATAGCCGACTGGGCTGCATCAATCGGGAGACCGACATTCACCAAAGTATAAGTGCTGTTTGCTAAATCACCACAGGCGCCGTTGAGACGTACTCCAGGTAATTCTGCAAGCCCATCAATAAATCGCTTTTTTAAGGAAAGTACATAGGCCGCCTCTTTATCCAGGTGCTCATAAGCGTGTTTTAATGCGGTGGTCATACCGGCTACGGCATACACTGGTTCTGTCCCAGCGCGCATACCGCGCTCCTGTCCTCCACCGAGGATCATAGGATTAAGACCAGTTCCTCGACGAATAAATGCAAAACCGACACCTTTTGGTCCGTGAAATTTATGGGCCGCTACGGCTGCAAAATCCACAGGAACTTCTTTGAAATCCAAAGGATAATGCCCAATAGATTGTACCGTATCACTGTGCATTAACGCTCCGTAAGTTTTACACATTTGTGCGACTTGCTTCAGCGGCAAGATGACGCCAATTTCATTATTGACATGCATAAGACTCACTAATATTTTTTGACCTTGATATTTTTCCAGTAAGGCCTCTAAGTGTGCTAAATCAATGGCGCCTGATTGGTCAATATTTAATAATTCGAGAGTGATATTGTATTCTTCTGCCAAAGCCTCGGCTGTATGCAACACAGCATGATGCTCTATAGGACTGGTAATGAGTACTTGTACTCCGAGATCGCGTACGGCTCCTCTAAGGACTAAATTATCGGCTTCTGTTCCGCCAGAGGTAAAAATAATTTCCCCGGGATGGGCGTTAAATAATTGGGCAATGTCCTTTCGACACTGTTCTAAAATAGCCTTTGAAGATTGACCTATATTGTGCGTAGATGAAGGATTGCCGTATTCATTTTGCAATACTTCGGTCATGGTTGTAATGGCTTCAGGTCGAACCGCTGTGGTGGCGGCATTATCCAAATATACTTTGGGCATCAGTTGTTATTTGCTTTCAAAAATAAAATATTCATGCAATAACCAATAATCATTTTGTTCATTTTCTGTTACTTTGTTTCAATGAAAAGAAAATTATCCACGACATTTATTTCGCATTTGCTGTTAGGGCTCATAATTTTTACGGCTTGTGACGATGGTGACGTAGCTGTTCAGTCCTTTGACTTCGAGGATCAACCTCTTTCCTATTGTGATTCTGATCAAAGTATCCTTTTTTATGTGCGCAATAGTTCTGGAACTGAGGCTGTCTTGGCGGATTTGACAGTTAATTTAAACAATTTACTCAACCCAGGCATACTGAATTATGACCTGGCTGGTAACACAAATAACGCGACTTATAGAATTTTTGACGATTCAGCAGGGCCCGAGTATTTTTGTTCGGCCATACCCCCTACGAGTCCTAATGTCGTAGAGCAATTTACAGCGATTTCAGGTCGAGCAGAACTTTTGGTGGTGGTCAGTAAAGACGATTTAGACGGCGTGCTTACTGACGATGAGTTGCCTTTAGATCAAGACACAGATGGCGATGGCCTATTTGATTATATCGATTTTGATGATGATGGTGATAATGTGCCAACGGCATTTGAGCTAGATGTATTTAATGCCGATGGGGATAATAATCCACTGACCAACCCTTTAGATACCGATCAAGATGGGATACCGAATTACCTAGACCCCGATGACGACGGCGATGGAATTCTGACTATTGATGAAGATTTAAATGCTGACTTAGATCCTACTAATGATTTTACGGATCCTAGTGCGGGTCCTGACTATTTAAACGCCGCAGTGGCGCTGAACTCTCTACAACCCCTTTATCGCGAGCACACCTATCAAGTCGTTAGCAGTATAGACCTCACTCTTTTGGATTTAGTTTTAACCGCGGCTGGACAAGAGGTGATAAAAGAAGTTTTATTTATGGGGTCCCTTCCTAATTTTCTGACCACTACCGTTACGCAGACCCCGATTCGGGATTAAAGTTTGGGATTTTGTAATCGATAAACCTCGAGGGCGCCTGCTCCAAATTCGGCCGGATTTGCGGGATAATAACGAATTTCATCGTAACGCCTGAGTAAGGTTTCCAACTCGGCTTTTAGCACTCCTTCACCTATGCCGTGAATAAAAACTATGCGCTCTTTTCGCTTATTTAAAGCCCATTCGAGTTGATTTTTAGCAGAGTCTAACTGAACATCTAAAATTTGCCACGGCTGGAGTCTTTCGGGATTTTTTACGAGTTTTTCTATGTGCAGATCCACAATCATAGGGGGTGTTCCTGATTTTTGACGTGGCTTACTTTTTTTGTTGGGATGAGGGGCTTTGTCCAAAGCTTTTTTCTGATGTAAGCCACTAAGGTCTTGGGCTTCAAGCCACTTTTTGGGCTCTACAACCAATTCTTCGGCTTTAAATAAAACAGGAAACCCATCCTCTGTTTCAATTGTAATTTCAGGGCCCAGTTGAGTCACTATTCCAGAAACATTCTCATTTAAGGCTGAGACATAGTCCCCTATTTTTATTTTTTTGGAGCGCACAATAGGTTAAAAATTAAGTATTAATCAGAAGATTTTAATGGCGCCCGTAAATTTAGTTGATTAAACTGAGTTAGCTTTGGTCAAAATCGCAAATCCCTCATTTACTGAGACTAATAATATTAAAATTAGCCATTACTATAAGAAAATACTTACGCAAAATGGCGCATAATAATATTTTTTGGCTATTTTTGTTGTAATAACCCCAAATAAACCTTCGGGTTTAACTTATAAATTAGATGGATATGAATAAATTTCTATCACTTCTCGGCTTATTTATAGCCACAGCTGCCTCAGCACAGTTAACTGTCAAGCAGGACGGATCATCTGAAACTTATATTTACGTTACCGACCAAGTCCTTTATGTGGCCGATGATATTTCTGTCACTAAGGCTGCCGGTTCAACAAATGAAACTGCCAAAGCGGGTATTTATTTGCGCGACGATGCTCAGTTGATTCAAGGAGCAAGTCAGAGCACAGCAAATGATGGAACTGGGTTTATCTCGGTCTATCAGGACAGTAATTCTGATTCTTACGATTACAACTTTTGGAGTGCACCGGTTAGTATTTCAGAAGGCGTAAATGAGAATAAATACCAATTAAACGGCAATGTTTTTGACGCAACATCTTTATTAGGATCGAGATCAACTGTATTTGCTAATGGACGCTGGGGGTCTGGACGAAATGGTCTTACCTACAGCACAGACTCCATCCTTACTATAGGAACCAATTGGTTATGGGGATGGAATGTAGCTACTCAAAATTGGGTTTCTGTCAAACCAGGTGCTGCCAATGAGATTATGTCTCAAGGAGCGGGTTTCGTAATGAAGGGTACTAATGTAACTTCACATGACAATATATACCAGGACACACAAAATCAGTATTACGAGTTTAGAGGTAGAGCAAATAGCGGTACAATAGCAATTCCTATTCAATTAGGAAATGTTGGTTCCAATAATGAAATTGGAGCAGACAATATGACAATTACAGGGAATCCTTATCCATCTGCTCTAG
>JALRAI010000052.1:12069-12303 GCA_023258055.1 Flavobacteriaceae bacterium
CCTCGGCGCTGTTTTTTTTGATTCCGATAATCTGGATGCTCAAGGCGATTCAAAAATTAACGGATTTTACTTTTATGATGAAGATAGAAGTATTAATTCACACTACTACGTTGATAACAAGGCGGGTTATGGTCTTTGGATTCCAGGGGCCTCGAGTTTAGTAGAGTTAGGAAATAATCCTGGATTGGGAACGGCTCCCACCTACTATAACTATAATAATAACGGCACACAAGG
>JALRAI010000053.1 GCA_023258055.1 Flavobacteriaceae bacterium
GTAAACCGTGTTAGCGATACGCACTGCTTGGCTGTAAGGCCCGATAGGCGCTGGGGCGTCATGTGTATGGATGATTTTTTTCATGTGTTTGAAATTTCGCTTTGATTAAAGGCGACGATCGGCTTCTCGTCGTTTGTCGTATTTAATATCCCGCAATATGCTGCCTCGGATACCGATAAAAAAGTTCCATGAGGTGTTGCGGGCCCCGATGGGAGTCCAACTGAAACGCATGACCCAGCTTTCTAAATCACGCTCAAAACGCATTTGGGTCAGGGTAATCCCTTTGTTTTTAAAGTCATAACCAGAGGAGATACCGATTTTCCATCTCGGGGATAGGCTGATATTAGAACTCATCATTAGTGAGTTAGAACTGATTTCGTTTTGGCGTAATTGGTTGCCGTAGGTGACTGTATAAGCTAATCTAAAGTCCCAAGGAATACTGTTGTTGTACCAAGGACTGTCTTCTTCCTTATCGTTTTTACTGGCTGGCTCATCGCCGCGTAAGTCTGCAATGTCGCGCCCATCCCCAAACAAATCATCCGGGCGTCCACCGTTGCGAAAAGTATCGTTGTTAAAATCTGGATCGTCATTATCGTCATCGTCATCTTTACGGCCATCAAAATCTTTGGAAGAAAAGGAGTAGTTAAAACTCATATTGGCGTTCACTAGCCGGAACAAGCTACCCCCATTATTTATGTTAAAGGTATTGATGCGCTGATTGTTTGCGTTTAAGGCATAGGGGTCCAGAGTACCATTGAGGTTTAAATCGAGTTTTTTGATAATGGGAATACTTCCAGTAAACTGCACATTGCTCCAATTCAGGGAATCTGCGGTAATATTATAGGCGCTGGACAAATTAAAATTGTTAAGTAGCGCAATTTTTTTAGGTTCGGTCGCTGTCGTATCGGGGTTGCGGACTTTGGCCTCCAAAGTGTTGCTCAAGGCAAAACTCACACTACTTGAATACAATTTCCCTGGAGCGCCGTAAATCGTATTTTCAAAACGAGAGTATTGCTGAACTTCGGCGTTAACCTCGGGGTCCGCCGAAGGAATGGTGTACTCCTGGTAATACTGCTCAAAACCAGGACTAATGCTGTAGCTTACTGCAGGTCGAATCACATGTCGTATCGCCTGAATTTTTTTGTCTTTACCAAAGTTAAAAGTCCCGTATACAGTGGTTCCTAAACCTGCAGAAAATCCATAGGTACGGTAACTGTCAAAACCAGAAACCGTGTCCTGTGCTACGCCACCTAATCCGCCATTGAGTTCAGGGTCGTAGGAACGTCTAATGGTTTTTCCGACCCAGGTCTCTTGAAAATTACTCCCCAAAGACACACTTAAATAATTAAACAACTTAAAATTGGTACCCAGAGGTATAGAATGACGTGCTCCGGCCTCTGCACCTTCAAACATTTCGGGTTTAAAAAACAAGCTATCTGTAGTGGTGATTCGGTTTTCGGCCGTGACATCGTATTGTAGGTTAATGTTTTGAAACACTCCTTTTTTTGCCCCGTCTTTTGGGGCAAAAGGAAAAATACGAGAAATACTGGCGTTGATGTTGGGCAGGGACATATTGATGACCTGCGTTTGCGTATTTTGGCTATGAGTCGCTGCGGCGGAAAATTGAATTGCAGGTTCTGTATCAAAACTCTTGGCAAAAGAAACCGAAGAACTCAGGGTATTGACCAGTTGACTCGCGTTATTGGTCTGGTTTATGGACTGCTGCAAATAACGGCTACTTCCCAGGTTTACAGAGGCACTAAAACGGGTACTCGGGTTTACTTTAGGGTCTTGGGTATGACGCCATCGAATATTGTATAAACTGCTCTGGGTAAAATCTGGAAATCCACGCTCACTATTGATGAGGTTTTCGTAACGAACACTAAGGTTTCCGCGAAATTTATAGCGCAAAGCATAGTCGCTATCCAGGCGTAATCCATATGATCCATTAGTGTAATAATCCCCTAAAACAGTCAAGTCAACATAGTCGTTAACCGCAAAATAGTAACCCCCATTTTGCAGGAAAAAACCACGGTTATTATTCTCGCCGATATTCGGAATCACAAATCCTGAGGCGCGTGTATCGGCCAGTGGAAAAAAGGCAAACGGCAACCCAAGCGGGGTGGGAACGTCAGCAATATACATATTGGTCAGGCCCGTTACTACCTTTTTCTGAGGAACGAATTTAGCCTTACGTGTGTAAAAGTAATACTCCGGGTTGTCAACATTTTCGGAGGTGGTAAATTTTACATTGCGTAAAAAATAGACTGAATCATTTTCTTTTTTTGTGATTTGCGACAACATATTGATGTCGTTCTGGGCCGTCCTAGAATTAAAAACCAGTGCCTTTTTGGTCTCAAAATTAAAGCGTATCGAATCGGGTTGCACTTTATTGTTGCCTTGAACAAATACGGGGAGTTGACTGTAAATCCCTGCACTGTCAATCCCTCGTGCGTAAACTTCATTTTTGGCGTAGTCTAAAATGATTTCTCCAGCATCAATGCGATAGTCGAGATAGGTCATAAAGGCTTTGTTGTACATATAGACCTTCGCGTTTTCCTGATCCATGTATACATAATCCTCTCCGTAATAATCAACCAGGTCTTCCAGGAATTCGGGGGCACCCACTAGGGTATCTCTAACAACGGATTCCGGCAAAAGACTGTCCTGAGCTTTGACCAAAGTATCTCGGACAAGGCTTGGGGCGACAAGGCTGTCTTGAGCATGCGCCAAACTAAGCACTCCTAAAATAAGGAGTAAAGTCAGTCTAAAAATGTTTGGGCGTGGCTGCAAGGACGTCGGACGATTATTGTAAACAACTTTTTTAATAAGTTAAAGAATAACCAAAGGCCAAAAGGCGTTGTTTTTATAAATTGGCTTAGTATTTGTAGGTCAAAATTACATATAATTTTTGGCTTGAATTTTATAATACGAGAATTAATACCCTCAATGATAACGATGCGTTTGGCACTTGCGTATGTCTCTGGAAAGCCCCTTGTTTTTAAGCTAGGCTTGATGATTATGTTTTTGTGGACCTCGAGTGGTTTTTTGTGCGAGTTAAGGGCTCAAAACAAGCCCTTTATAGTGGTAATTGATCCAGGCCATGGGGGTAAAGATCCAGGGAATTTGGGGAATGGTTTTAAAGAAAAAGACATCGTTTTAGACGTGTCCCTTCAACTAGGAGAACTGCTCAAACAACAAGGAGTTCAAGTGATTTACACCCGCACAAAGGATGTCTTTATTGAACTTTATGACCGCGCTCCAGTGGCCAATAAGGCCGATGCCGATCTTTTTGTCTCAATTCATTGTGATTCGCATAATTCTCAGGCGCATGGGGCGGGAACCTTTGTTATGGGACTCAGCAAAAGCGATAAAAACCTCAATACCGCCAAAAAAGAAAACGAGGTGATTTTCCTGGAGGAGAATTATCAAGAGCGCTACAAGGGCTTTGATCCATCATCGCCTGAATCACTTATCGGACTGACCTTGCTGCAAGAGGAGTATCTGGATCAAAGTATACGATTGGCCGGGATGATTCAAAAAAACTTAGTCCAAAACCTTAAGCGCAAGGATCGCAGTGTCCGTCAAGATGTTTTCTGGGTCTTACACCATTCCTACATGCCTAGTGTCTTGATAGAACTTGGATTTTTGACTAACAACAATGAGGGGCCTTATTTAAATTCAAAAAAGGGGCGCAAGGAAATGGCTTCAGAAATCGCGCGCAGTATTTTAGAATACAAAGCAGAAATCGATTATGCCAATCAAAATGGATTGAGCTCGATCAATACTGACTCTATTGCAAATTCTGCTGAATCCGAGGTCTCAACAGAGGATATAGGGGTTGTTTTTAAAGTGCAGATCGCCGCCAGTAGTCGCGCTTTGGCCACCAAATCTTATAATTTCAAAGGGCTAGATCAAATCAGTAGAAGTAAAGACGGAAAGCTTTATCGGTACTATTATGGCAGCACCGCTGACTATGCCCAGGCCCAGCGCCTACAAACGCAGGCTAAGAGTAGTGGTTACGACCAGGCTTATATTGTGGCCTTTAAAGAAAATAAGCGGGTTGACCTGTCAGAAGTTTTAAACAATTAATCGTGAATAAACTACCAATTTTTGGTTGTTTTGCCCTCTGCTCATCGATGAATAATCCTTAAATTTGTGAGTAACCTTAAATCAATGTATTGCGCTTTTCCAGAGAAATAAAAACCGGTGTTTTCGCAGTTGTATCCATTTTGTTGTTCATTTTAGGATATCAATACATGAAAAACTCAAAACTCTTTCAAACCTCGAGAGAGTTTTATGTCATTTATGAAAATGTCGTTGGCTTAGAGGCTGGTGCCCCTGTAACCCTGAACGGGATGCGTGTGGGACAGGTGAGAGACTTATCCCTGGCTAATAAAGCTGGAGATGCTGTACTCGTAACCTTTGATATTGAAAATGACTTTGAGTTTGCCAAAAGCAGCGTCATAAAGATTTATGCCTCAGGGATTATAGGTGGGAATAATTTAGCCGTACTGCCTGGATCTGGTGATGGACTTATGGCAAAATCTGGAGATACCCTACGCGGTGAATTAGAATCGGGTATGATCGACGGTCTGATTGAGAAATTTTCGCCCATTGAAAAAAGTTTGCTCTCCACACTGACCAAAGTTGATTCAGTACTTTCTGATGTGGATCAAGTCTTGGATAAAAAATCAAAAGAAAACCTGCGCAAGAGCATGGAGAGTTTAAGTGTGGCCATGGACCAGTTAAGTCAAACCGCCACAGGTTTAAATGTCCTGGTCGATCGCAATCAAAAGGAATTAGACGCGGCATTCAAAAGTATTCTTAAAACCTCGACTAATTTAGAAACCATAACGGACTCAATTGCGGCGGTAAATACGGCCCAAATGCTCAAAGATCTTTCTGGTTCGATCAAGGCCTTGAACACTATAACCACCTCTATGGCCGATGGACATGGGACACTTGGCGCATTGATGCAGGATAAGGGCTTGTATGAAGAACTAAGAACCTTGACCGAGGATGCCCAAAATTTAGTCAAGAACATTCAAGACCAGCCAAAGCGCTATGTGCATTTTTCGCTTTTTGGGCGTAAAGATGACGCCAGCGACAAAAGCACTAACACAAAGAACGATTGATGGGAGCTTGGCCTAATCTATCCAATATCATTTTTGCGCTAATCTTAACTGCTGGCGTAGGATACTTTACCTACAATATGCGCCGTTTGATTGCCGCCATTAAAAAAGGGCGTCCCATCGCTGCTGTCGGAGATAAAAAAGAGCGATGGCGCAATGTCCTATACATAGCCTTAGGTCAATCTAAACTGGTAAAAAGGCCAGTTTCAGGTCTAATGCACGTTTTGGTGTACATTGGGTTTATCATCATCAATATTGAAGTGCTCGAAATTGTCATCGATGGTCTTTTGGGGACTCATCGCGTATTTCAGTCTATAGGGCCGCTCTACGGGGTGCTCATAGGGACCTTTGAGGTTCTAGCAGTTTTGGTATTCTTGGCTGTGGTGGTCTTTTGGTTGCGCCGTAATGTGCTGCTCATCAAGCGTTTTCTGTCTCCTGAAATGAAAGGATGGCCCAAAACGGATGCTAATTTGATTCTGTATTTTGAAATGGTCCTTATGGGGTTATTTCTCATGATGAATGCCACTGACCTGAGTTTTCAGCAAATGAATCAAGGCAACTGGATCTCCGGAATGATTTATCCTTTGGTCCAAAACTGGTCGCCTGAGCAATTGCACATGATAGAGCGTATTTGTTGGTGGGCACATATTATCGGGATTTTAGGCTTTTTAAATTATCTCTATTTTTCAAAGCACCTACACATACTTTTGGCTTTCCCCAATGTCTACTACGGTAGAGTTACTCCAGCAGGCCAATTTGAAAATCTCGATTCGGTCACCGAGCAGGTTAAGCTTATGATGGATCCCACGGCAGATCCCTATGCAGCCCCTCCTGAGGGCTCAGTGCCCGAGAAGTTTGGTGCTAGTGATGTCACTGATCTTACACAGGTACAATTACTCAACGCCATGACCTGTACTGAATGCGGTAGATGTACCAGTGAGTGTCCTGCGAATCAAACCGGAAAGCTACTTTCTCCCAGAAAAATAATGATGGATACGCGGGATCGACTTATGGCCCTGCCTGAGGAAGGATCCGACAAACAGCTCCTAGACGATTATATCACACGAGAGGAGCTATGGGCCTGCACCACTTGTAACGCTTGTGTGGAGGCCTGCCCTGTAAGCAGTGACCCGGTGTCGATCATCATGTCGATGCGCCAATATTTGGTGATGGAGCAATCTGCAGCGCCTTCAGAACTGAACGTAACGATGAATAATATTGAAAATAATGCAGCGCCCTGGCCGTTTAATCAGCAAGACCGCGCTAATTGGATTAATGAATAAGCAAAAAAAAAATGAGCAATAACGCAGATCATTTATTGAACAAGAAAGAAGATGGGGGGCATACGGTAAGTCCGGTTTTGCCAGAGGGTATTAAAAATTATCTCATCGATATTGATGGGACTATTTGTGACGATATTCCTAACGAAGAGCCTGAGCGTATGGCCACTGCCGAGGTTTATCCCGACGCCCTAAAAACCTTGAACCGTTGGTATGAGCAAGGGCACATCATATGCTTTTTTACCTCTAGAACCGAAGAGCACAGAAAAGTTACCGAGGATTGGCTCGCCAAACACGGCTTCTTATACCACAGTCTGCTTATGGGCAAACCACGTGGAGGAAATTATCATTGGATTGACAATCATTTGGTCAAAGCCACCCGTTACAATGGAAAATTCACTGATTTAGTCGAAAAAGAGGTGACCATTCAGGTATTTAACGATTAAAACGTCTTTATGGAACAGTCATTAAACGTACCGACAATGGCAGAGTGCCAGGCCTCCGGAAAAATGCCCGAAGTACTTTTTTGGGTGGGTTGTGCTGGAAGTTTTGATGACCGTGCAAAGAAGATAACTAAGGCCTTTGCAAAATTGCTGCAGTCCAGTGGAGTCTCTTTTGCTGTGCTCGGAGCAGAGGAAGGGTGTACAGGCGATCCCGCCAAACGCTCTGGAAATGAGTTTTTATTTCAGATGCAGGCCATGATGAATATTGAGGTGCTCAATGGATATGGCGTGGGTCAGATTGTAACAACTTGTCCTCATTGTTTCAATACGCTAAAAAATGAATACCCGGGTTTGGGGGGTAATTACCAGGTGATGCACCACACTCAGTTTTTAAAGCAGTTATTGGATTCAGGCCGACTTAAGGTTTCTGGAGGCAGTTTCCGAGGAAAAAAAATCACCTATCACGATCCTTGTTATTTAGGTCGTGCCAATGGTGAATATGAAGCTCCTCGGGCCCTATTATCGGCTTTAGAATCTGAACTCATCGAGATGAAGCGCTGTAAGTCACGGGGTTTGTGCTGTGGTGCTGGAGGCGCCCAAATGTTCAAAGAACCAGAGAAGGGCCATAAGGATATCAATATCGAGCGCTCCGAGGAGGCCATAGAGACCGGTTCTTCATATGTGGCTACGGGCTGTCCGTTTTGTAATACTATGATGACCGACGGGGTGACTGCCAAAGGTGCTGAATCTAAAGTAGCGGTTATGGATGTAGCTGAACTCATTGCTAAGGCTGCGGATTTATAAAAAATTAAATTGGATGTTGGTTTCTTTTGACAGTTTACCGGATCACGCTCGAATATGGATTTATCCGTCTAACAGGAAACTCTCTGAGGATGAAGTTAAACTGGTAAAAGAGCGTACCACGGATTTTTTAAGTCAATGGACTGCGCATGGTGCTGATCTTATGGCGAGTTTTGAAGTGCCCTATGATCGATTTTTAGTGATTGGGCTAAACCAAGCTCAGGCGGCCGCCTCGGGATGCAGTATTGATGCCTCGGTGCGTTTTATTCAATCGCTTCAAGAGGAACTTGGAGTGGATTTACTCGATAAAATGAATGTTACCTTTTACTCGGGAGAACACATTGCGCACAAGCCTTTAATAGAGTTTAAAAAAATGGCCAAAAACAAATCGGTTTCCCGAAATACAGTAGTTTTTAATAATCTGGTCAATACCAAAGAAGAATACCAAAATCACTGGGAGGTACCAGCACACGAAAGCTGGCATAACCGCTTTTTGCCTTAGGCACATATTCGCTTTTATTTTGATTAAACAATTTCTGCCTCGATTACTTTTGATTTTTGCGCTTTTTAACGCGCTGTTTCAGGGGTTTGCCCAAAGTAAATCTGATGATGTCTCATCGATAACTTTGGATCCATTAATCGATAAAAACAATCCATTAAAGCAACAGCAGTGGGTCGATAGTGTTTACGCCAGTATGAGCCTGGAGCAAAAGCTGGGTCAACTTTTGATGATCGATGCTTTCTCACAAGAAGGACCAGAAAAACGTAAAAAATTAGCCGCTCAAATTGCCGAATTTCATATAGGTGGGGTGATTTTTTCCAAAGGAGGACCAGGGCGACAAGCCGATTGGCTCAATCGTTTTCAAAAATTAAGTCCCATTCCGCTTTTGGTGGCTATGGATGCCGAGTGGGGTCTTGCTATGCGTTTGGATTCTACCTATGCTTTCCCCTGGAATATGACTTTGGGGGCGGTAAAAAATCGTGAGTTGATTCGTAAGACGGGTCAGCATATCGGGGAACATCTCCGCAGAATGGGCGTGCACATTAATTTTGCGCCAGTCGTTGATCTCAATACCAATCCAAAGAACCCTATTATTGGTAATCGAGCTTTTGGTTCTGATCCAGAGCAAGTTACTGAGTCTTCACTTAAATTTATGTCAGGTATGATGTCCGCTGGAGTCATGGCCAATGCCAAACATTTTCCAGGTCATGGGGACACTGATAAAGATTCGCATAAAACTTTGCCCACAGTGGATTTTAATCGCAAACGTCTTAAATCCGTGGAGCTCTATCCTTACGGCCCATTAATTCGCTCAGGATTGGGCAGTGTGATGGTGGCGCATCTCAATGTGCCAAAAATTACTGGTAAAAGAGGATGGCCGACTTCTTTGTCTGAGCCTGTGGTTACCGGTTTACTACAAAAAGAAATGGGTTTTAAGGGACTTATTTTTACTGATGCGCTGAATATGAAGGGTGTGGCAGACTTCAAAAACCCTGCAGATATAGCTTTGGCTGCTTTGGAGGCGGGCAATGATATTTTACTTATTCCAGAGAATGTTCCAGCGACTATAGAACGCCTTAATTGGGCCTACGAGAATAAAACCCTCACCGAAGCGCGTTTGAGTCACTCGGTCAAAAAGATTTTGAAGGCTAAATATTTACTTGGCGCAAAGGAGTTTAGCCAGATTTCTAAAGAGCACCTTTTTGAGGATCTCAATAGACCAAAGGATGATGTTTTGCATTTAGAATTGATGGAATCGGCGGTAACCCTACTTGAAAATAAAGAGCAAATTCTACCCTTGAGTTTGAGTCAAAAACAAAAAGTGGCCTATGTGGCTCTAGGCGAAGATTCAGGCGCGGTGTTTTACAATCAGTTACTGCAATACAAAAAGGTAGAACATATAAAGGCCAAAACACTCGATGAGTGTCTAGAAAAACTCAGGGATTTTGATCGCGTTATCATAGGGGTGCATATGTCCAATGAAAACCCTTGGAAGGCGCACAAACTATCGAATCAGACCAAAGTTTGGATTCACGAAATAGCCCGAGCACACAAGGTTGTGTTAAGTTTTTTTGCCAAGCCTTATGCCTTGAATGAAATTGATGCAGTGAGCAATTTAAAGGGGGTGGTCTTGGCCTACCAAAACAGTTTTTTTGGACAAATAGCAGCTGCTGAGCTTATTTTTGGCGCTATCAGCGCTCAAGGTCAATTACCGGTGGAATTAAGGCATTGGCCCCAAGGCTCTGGACTTGTGACCGAGTTAAGCCCCATGTTAAAATACGGAATCCCTGAAGGTGTGGGGGTGTCCTCCGAAAAACTAAAAAAAGTCGATAGTCTAATCGATTTGGGCTTGAACCAAGGCATGTTTCCTGGGGCGCAGGTACTCATTGCGCGAAAGGGACAAATAATATATAATCGTTCGGCTGGGTTCCATACTTACGACAGTGTTCAAAAGGTCCGTCCGACCGATCGCTATGACTTAGCCTCCTTGACAAAAATTTTGGCCACATTACCTTTAGTGATGCAAAGCTTTGATCGCGGTGAACTTAATATGGAGACGACCGTGGGGGCCATGCTGCCTGAGTTTGCCCAAAGCAATAAGGACAGTATTAGTCTGCTGCGCATGCTGTCGCATTACGCAGGTTTTCAGGCTTGGATTCCTTATTATCGGGCGACAGTCGACTCGCTCACTGCCATACCCTTGACCAAATATTATCGTACCACGCCAACAATAATTGCGGATACCTTGATTGTCGATACTTTGGGACTTAAAAAGGACACTATTTTAACCTATAGTTTTGATATTCCTGTGGCTCAAGATCTATTTATGAGGCGGGATTATAAAGACAGTATAATCGCTCAAATTAGAGAAAGCGAGTTGTTGCCCAAAGTGATATACAAGTACAGCGACCTGCCGTTTTATCTCTTGCAGAATTATCTCGAGAGAACAAATCAAAATTCTTTAGACCGTCTAGCACATCAACACTTTTATGAGCCCATAGGTGCCTGGAGCATGGATTATTTGCCCAAGAATAAGGTTGACCTAGATCAAATAGTTCCCACAGAACAAGATGATTATTTTCGCCAACAAAAGGTTCATGGCCATGTGCATGATCCTGGAGCGGCTATGCTCGGCGGTGTGGGGGGACATGCAGGATTATTTGCTAATGCTACTGATGTGGCCAAAATGATGCAAATGTATCTATGGAAAGGTCACTATGCAGGACAAAGATGGATCTCAGAGGAGACAATTGATCGTTTTAATACGTGTTATTTCTGTGGTGAAGACGTTCGTCGGGGTGTAGGTTTTGACAAGCCTCAACTTGAAGATGAAGGACCGACCTGTGGTTGCGTCTCAATGACGAGCTTTGGTCATAGCGGCTTTACCGGAACTTTTGCTTGGGCCGACCCCGAAGCTGAAGTTGTTTATGTATTTTTGTCCAATAGAACTTATCCTACCGCAGAAAATCGTGCCCTGATCAGCAGTGATCTCAGAACTAAAATTCAAGCTGCGATTTATGAGGCTATTTTAGAGTAGTCTGTTCAGGATAATGCATAATTTGAAAATCGGCTTATGAATATTGCGATTGTTTGTTATCCAACATTTGGGGGGAGTGGTGTTTTAGCCACAGAACTCGGTATTGCTTTGGCCGATATGGGACACGAAGTACATTTTGTTACCTATAAACAGCCGGTGAAACTTGCGCTACTATCGCATCATGTTCATTTTCATGAGGTTGTTGTCCCGGATTATCCATTGTTTCGCTATCAACCTTATGAGTTGGCGCTCTCCAGTAAACTCCTTAATGTGGTTAAGGATTACCATATTGAACTTTTGCATGTACATTATGCTATTCCTCATGCTTATGCGGGTTATATGGCCCAACAAATGCTGCGTGAAGAGGGTATAAATATACCGATGGTCACCACCTTGCACGGTACAGATATTACACTAGTGGGAAATCACCCATTTTATAAACCAGCCGTTACTTTTAGCATAAATAATAGTGATGCAGTGACTTCGGTCTCCGAAAGTTTAAAGCAGGATACGCTCAGTCAATTTAACATCAACAAATCCATAGAGGTTATTCCGAATTTTATCGATCTCTCAAAGATGGAACAACAAGATGGCCCGTGTCAGCGCAGTGCCATGGCCTCGCCCGATGAGCGTATCATCACACATGTCAGTAATTTACGCCCGGTGAAGCGGCTTATGGATGTTGTTGAAATTTTTGACCGTATTGTCGCAAAATGTCCTGCGCGCCTAATTATTGTTGGGGATGGCCCTGATAAAGATCCGGCAAAGGCCTTAATTGAGCAAAAAGGATTAAAGTCAAAGGTTCAGTTCATGGGCAATAGTGATGAGGTTCATAAAATTCTCTGTTTGTCTGATTTGTTTTTGTTGCCCTCAGAGATTGAGAGCTTTGGATTGGCTGCATTGGAGGCAATGGCTTGTCGCGTTGCGGTGATTTCAACAAATGTGGGCGGCCTTCCGGAGGTGAATTTACATGGATACAGTGGCTATTTATCTGAGGTGGGTGATGTAGATTCCAT
>JALRAI010000054.1:0-302 GCA_023258055.1 Flavobacteriaceae bacterium
TGTAAAGAAAGTGCAGTAGATGCTGTGCGTCGTGCCACGGACATCATGCTGGCTGGAAAGCGAGTTGTGGTTTGTGGTTATGGCGATGTGGGTAAAGGAACTGCGGCTTCGTTCCGCGGGGCTGGTGCCATCGTTACAGTGACTGAAATCGATCCAATCTGTGCGCTTCAAGCCGCTATGGATGGTTATGCCGTTAAAAAACTCGAGACCGTAATCGAAACAGCGGACATCGTGGTGACCGCTACTGGAAACAAGGACATCGTTCAAGGGGCTCATTTTGCTAAAATGAAGGACAAAACCAT
>JALRAI010000054.1:317-12068 GCA_023258055.1 Flavobacteriaceae bacterium
GAACCTGGGTTGTGCCACAGGACACCCGAGTTTTGTGATGAGTAATTCATTTACCAATCAAACACTCGCCCAGATTGAGCTTTGGAACCACACGGATAAATACGAAAACAAAGTCTATATGTTGCCAAAGCACCTGGATGAGAAAGTTGCGGCTTTACACCTTGAGAAAATCGGAGTAGAGCTCACCGAGCTGCGCGATGATCAGGCTAAGTACATCGGGGTTACCCCACAAGGGCCCTTCAAGCCAGAGTACTACAGATACTAATTAAGATCCAGAGAAAAGCTCCAGTGCGGGTTTTGGCTCATAAAATTCATGGATAAAACAAAAAAGCCCCGTCGAATGACGGGGCTTTTTTTGTTGAATATTCTTAAAAGAAAATATTAGGCTTCTCCCTGAGGAACGATGGAAACAAAAGATTTCCCGCCTTTTTTCTTTTCGAATTTTACAGTACCATCCACCTTAGCATGTAAGGTATGATCCTTCCCAAGATATACATTTTCTCCTGGGTGATGTTGTGTACCACGTTGTCTTACGATGATATTTCCAGCGATTGCCGCTTGGCCACCAAAAATCTTAACCCCGAGGCGTTTCGATTCTGATTCGCGACCGTTTTTAGAACTACCAACTCCTTTTTTGTGAGCCATTTTCTTTCGGTTTTATCGGTTAAACATTTTTGATTGCGTCGATTAACTCCGCTTTTTTCATTCCTGAAATTCCAGAAATGCCTTTGTCTTTGGCCACTTCTTTGAGTTGAGCCACAGTCATTGCGTCGTAATCTTGCTCAGCTTGAGCTGGAGCAGCCTTAGGGGCCTCTGCTTTAGGAGCCGCTTCTGCCTTTGGCGCAGCAGCTTTAGCTTTTGGTGCAGCCTTCTTCGCTCCAGAAGCAACAATACCTTCGATTAGGATCTCTGTCAACGACTGACGGTGTCCATTTTTCTTACGGTATCCTTTTCTGCGTTTCTTTTTAAACACAATAACTTTATCACCTTTAAGGTGCTTCAAGACTTTTGCGCCAACTTGAGCGCCGTCTATAGCCGGGGCGCCAACGGTAACCTTGTCACCATCACCAATCAAAAGAACGTTGTCAAATGACACTTTTTCGCCCTCTTGTTCAGGTAAACGATGGACAAAAACCTTTTGGTCTTTCGCAACTTTAAATTGCTGCCCTGCTATCTCTACAATTGCATACATAGCGTATCGATTAATTTAATGTTTTTTATTTCCTTAAGCTTCGGCATAAAGCAGCTAGGCCTAAGGCGGGTGCAAATATAATTGGAAAATTTAATACAACAAAGGTATTTTTAGCTTAAAGTCCCTATCCTCTTTACTGCCTTTGACCCTTGCGCTGGTTGGCCAGATAAACCCCTATCAAAACAATAACGGCAGAGACACCTTGATATAAACCAAATCGCTCCCCATCAAATATACCCCACATCACCGCCACTACAGGCATAGTGTAAGTGACCGAGGAAGCAAAAACGGGACTCGAAATTTGAATCATTTTGTTGAATAAAATTTTAGCCAAGGCGGTTCCGAACAAGGCCAGAATTGCGATATACCCAGAAGAAACTTGAATTTCTGGGCTAGTCCATACCTCTTGAAAATACCCTGTGCCGATCAAAATCAGCAGGGCCGGAATTACAATCACGACAAAATTACCCGTGGCTATGGCCAGCGGTGATAATTCACCCAGGTACTTTTTCAAGATATTGACATTTAAAGCGTAACCCACGGAGGCTACTAGAACCAATATGCCGTACCAATGATTTTGCTGTGGATTGATGTGCGCCCCAGCCATAATAAGCATCACCGAACCGATAAGTCCAATAAACACTCCTAGCATTTGACGTCTGGTGGTGTATATACTAAAAACCAAATAACCCAAAACCGCCGTAGCCAATGGAGTGAGACTATTGAGGATTGAGGCTACTGCGCTGTCAATATGTTTTTGGGCAAAGGCAAATAAATAAGCCGGGAAAAACGTGCCGAACAAAGCCGACAAAGCAATCCATTTCCACTGAGGTTTTTTAATCTGCTTGAGTGTGGGCAACCCTACTGAAAACAAAATAATGGCTGTCATTACTGTGCGCAATGAACCCAGTTGGATTTGGGTAAGCCCCACTAGCCCCTTTTTAATGAGAATAAAAGAGGTTCCCCAAATTAAGGAAAGGACAATCAGATACAACCACTTTTTATCCATACTTAAAATTTTACTTCCAGCGCAGGGTTTCCATCATCCGACGAATGTCCTGGCGCACATAGTCAATGGCAGGGTATAATGAATCAAAATTAGGCTTGGTATTGAAATAGAGTGCCCCGCTTAAAAAATGACGGGTGCTGTCCGTGAGATAAAACTGAGCATGAGAGGCCGCCGGGCCATCGATTTGATAAAACATGCCGTAGACCTGGTGCACAGGGTCTACTCGAGGCTGTTCTAATATTTCGCTCGCCTTGATGGTATGATCATAAACGAGTTTTTGTGCGTCACTCAAAAGCTGGGGCAGATTCCCATTAACTTTTTGATAGGTCAAGTAAACTGTAGCCCCCATAATTGGGTAATCAATATTCAGGGCACAATTCTCTTTTGACCCAGGTGTGGCGTACACATTGAGGTCAAAATCATAGGAACAATCTGGGCTGTAAGTCCTGTAGCTGGGCTGTGGAAAATCCAATCGCAAAAAAGCGGCAGGTTTTACAACTACAGGGTCCTGACATCCCACAAGGGTCAAACCTATAAGCCCGAGCAATAATACGCTGCGCAAGTCTGCTTGAAATAAAAATTTAAGTAGGCCTCGGCCTGCCAACTCAATCATGTATAGTCAACTTTATTTGATTTATCCGCTTGCCTTGAAAGGATTCGATGACAAAGTGGTAACGCCCGAAAACCACGGTTTCGTCTTTTTTCGGAAAACCTTTGGTCAACTCTAGTATAAATCCAGCCAGAGACTCCGCCTCCCCTTTGGACTCTTCAAATTCCTTAGGATCTTGAAGTTGGATGACCCGATAGAAATCTTTGAGGGGGGTTTTGCCTTCAAAAACAAAATTTCGATCATCTAATTTTGAGAACACCAAATCCTCATCATCAAACTCATCGGTGATCTCACCCACTATTTCTTCGATGATATCCTCCAAAGTAATCAGTCCACTGGTACCTCCATACTCATCCACAACAATGGCCAAATGCATTTTCATCTGTTTGAATTCATTGAGCAGGTCGTCGAGTTTTTTGTTTTCAGGAATAAAATAAGGCTCCCTCAAAAGCTCTGACCACTTAAATTCCTTTTTATCGAAATGAGGCAATAAATCTTTGACGTACAATATCCCTTTTATTTGATCAATGGACTCTTTGTAGACTGGGATACGCGAGTAGCCTTGCTTTAAAATATCGGCCAAGACTTCACTGTAAGAGGACTCAATATCCAGGGCAAAGATATCTAAGCGAGGACGCATGACATTTTTTGTGTCTGTAGCCCCGAAGGTGACAATCCCCTGAAGAATTTTCTGTTCGTCGTGGGTGGTTTCTTCATCCGAGGTAAGTTCGAGTGCTTGACTGAGTTGGTCGACACTAATACTGAGCTTTTGTTTTGAAAACCTGCGTTCTAGATAAACCGTAGCATTGCGCATTGGGCGGCTCAATGGGGTAAATAAGCCAAATAAGATCTGTATGGGAAATGCCATAGAGGTAGCAAAACGCAACTTATTGCGGCTGGCATAGACCTTTGGAAGAATTTCGCCAAACAAAAGGATTAAAAATGTCACCAAGCCCACTTCGATTAAAAACTTGAGCCAGTATGGGTCGATAGCCTCAAAAAATGGCGTGGCCACGGCATCAAAGACAAGGACAATAGCAATATTGATGAGGTTATTGGCAATTAAAATCGTAGCGAGTAATCGTTTGGGCGTGTCTAAAAGACGTGACACGATCTCCCTTGATTTTGAAAGCTGCTGACCTTCTTCAGGTTCTAGGTCCGCGGGCGTTAAAGAAAAAAATGCAATTTCAGCTCCAGAAATAAGGGCAGAACAAAACAATAGGAACAATATGCTCCCAAACCCTAAAAGCTCAGGAAAAGCCAATGATGATAGAAATAAACTCGGGGGCTCAGGTTCCACAAATTATAATTTTAATGCGCTTAAAATGGTAAGTCGTCCTCTATATCATCCTGACTGCTCTGGGCATAGGACTGTGTGGACTCATTAGTTTGGGCGCCCATATCCGCTGCTTTAGTGGCAGGTTTGGTATAGGCCGAATTTGTACTGGCCCCAGGATTGGACATCGCTGCGGGCTCACTGTTTTTTGGCGTAAGAAAGGTAAAGTCCGTGCACTGAATTTCTGTACTGTAACGATCATTGCCTTGATCATCGGTCCACTTACGGGTTTTAAGACGGCCTTCTATGTAAACTTTATCGCCCTTTTTTAGGTATTTTTCACAGACTTCTGCCCCTTTGTTACGCACCACGATGTTATGCCACTCTGTGTTTGTGACGCGTTCACCTGTGGTTCGATTATTATAGGTCTCATTAGTGGCCAAAGGAAATCTTCCGATACAACCTCCACCTTCAAAATAGTTCATTTTTATGTCATCTCCCGTATGACCGATTAACATTACTTTATTCAGCGTTCCACTCATCTCTTTACTTTTTTACAAAATTAACTAAGGCCATCTAATATAACTAATTTTGAGGGCCAAAAGGGAGCCCTTGGTCAATAAAACGCGCAATTACCGCAGGAACTGCCAATTCTGTCAATTGCTGTAAGCTATAGCCTGCCGAGAGCGGTTTTTTCAAAACCCCGAGCCAAAACACAATCATTAATTTTTTGTGCGTCAATCGATGCACCCAGGGCTCCGTGTTGAAGGATTCGAGCGTTTGAATAGAATTATTCAGGCTCTGACACAGAGCATTTCCTTTTTCGAGTACTTCCCTCTGGTCCAAAGACGCTGAGGACTCAATAAGTGGAAATTCATAAAGATTAGGCCAAATCCCACTAGCCGGGCGAGGCCGCATCCATAGCGCTCCCTTTTTATCTTGTAGTACGAGAAAATTATAGTACTCGGTTTTTACCTTGATTTTTTTAATGGAGACGGGTAAACGACTAACCGCTCCGGTGGCATAGGCCGCACATTGCCCTGAAAGCGGACACTTACTGCAGTCAGGGTTTTTGGGCACGCATTGAAGCGCTCCAAACTCCATGATCGCCTGGTTATAGGTTCCAGGATCATTTGGATCCAACTGCTGGTCGGCCAATTTTTGAAATTGCTTTATCCCAGCCGTTTCATTGATGGGCAGATCAACACCAAAGACCCGGCTCAACACCCGATATACATTACCATCTACCACAGCCTTAGGACGGTCAAAACATATCGAAGCGATGGCACTAGCGGTGTAAACCCCAATGCCTTTTAAGGCCAATAAGCCTTCGAAAGTATTGGGAAAAACACCTCCGAGTTTAGCACTCACCTCTTGAGCTGTATGGTGCAAGTTGCGCGCTCTTGAATAATAACCAAGGCCTTGCCAGAGCTTAAGTACCTCTTGCTCAGTGGCCTGAGCTAAATGGTGCACAGTGGGAAAGTTCGCCACAAATTTTTCGTAATAAGGCAAGCCTTGAACCACTTGGGTTTGTTGTAAAATGATTTCGGAGAGCCAAACTTGATAAGGATCTTTGGCCTCGCGCCAAGGCAAAGCACGCCTGTTTTCTAAATACCACGGAACCAGTATTTTATCTAATCTAATTTGGGAAGACTTCACCTGCCAAAAATAGGGTTTATGTATTTATATTTTAATACTTTACGATTTGATTATTTGATTTTAAAATCCTTATATTTGCCGTCTCGAAAAACGAGCCTATCATACATTAATTATATCATATTTAAAAGAACTTCAGAATGACCAAAGCAGACATCGTCACAGAAATTTCAGAGAAACTCGGTTTAGAAAAAGGAGACGTTCAGGCCACCGTTGAGGCCTTTATGGGTGAAGTAAAACAATCTTTGGAGTCCGGCGAAAATGTATATTTGCGCGGTTTTGGCAGCTTTATCATCAAAACAAGAGCAGAAAAAACCGGTAGAAATATTTCCAAAAACACAACGATTAAAATACCAGCCCATAATATCCCTGCCTTCAAACCAGCAAAAGTTTTTGTCGAAGGGGTTAAGGCCAGTGTAAAAGTCAAATAAATATTCATTAGTTCGGCCCTGTCGAACGACTAAATCATATACCGTATGCCAAGTGGTAAAAAACGTAAAAGACACAAGGTAGCGACGCATAAGCGCAAGAAGCGCAGACGCGCAAACCGCCACAAGAAGAAGTAATATACTGACTTCTCAAAACCAATGTTCTTTGACATAGAAATAAGTTCATACAATTTGCTTATTTCTGCAGGCCTATTCAAAACCAACTTTTTTGGTTTTGAACCTGTGTTCAAAATTGTTTAATCCATCCCTTTCAAGAATTATATTTTTTGGACGGGGATAAAAATTAATAAAAGTGAACTACGAATTAATCGTTAGATCCAGTTCACAACAAGTTGATTTTGCCCTTTTAAAAGATGGAAAACTGATCGAACTTCACAAGGAAGCAGAGGACAACAAGTATTCTGTTGGAGACGTGTTTATCTCCAAAGTAAGAAAAACTGTCCCTGGTCTCAATGCCGCATTTGTCAATGTGGGTTATGAAAAAGATGCCTTTTTGCATTATCATGACTTGGGACCTAAAATTCTGTCGACTTTGGATTTCGTCAAACGTGTAAGCACAGGAAAATTAAGAGATTACTCCTTAAAAGAATTCCCACTAAAAAAAGAGATTGATAAAAATGGCACCGTCAATGATGCCCTTAAAAACAATCAATCAATTCTGGTACAAATCGTAAAAGAACCCATCTCCACTAAAGGTCCGCGCATTAGCTCGGAACTTTCTTTGGCCGGACGCTATATCGTTCTGGTGCCTTTTTCAGATCGGGTTTCAATTTCTCAGAAAATTGAATCCAATGAAGAAAAAGAACGCCTTAAAAGACTGATTAAAAGCATCAAGCCAAAAGGATTTGGCGTTATTATACGTACAGTAGCAGAGGGTAAAAAAGTAGCAGAACTGGATAGAGATTTACAAAATCTCATGGATCGCTGGACAGCGATGTGTAAAAAGCTACGTGGGGCGCACCTCCCTAGCAAGGTGCTTAGTGAACTCAATAGAGGCGCTTCAATAATCAGAGATATGTTTAACGAATCTTTTTCGGCTATACATATTGATGACGAAACCCTTTATTATCAAATAAAAGATTATGTGCAAGCCATTGCACCTAAGCAGGAGAATATCGTGAAGCACTATGACGCCAAAGTGCCCATTTTTGAAAAATTTGGCATTGAACGGCAGATTAAAACTTCATTCGGCAAAACCGTTTCGGGTGCCAAAGGATCTTATTTAGTGATCGAGCACACCGAAGCACTCCACGTGATTGATGTCAACAGTGGTAACCGAAGCAATAAGTCTAAAACACAAGAAGACACTGCTCTGGAAGTCAATTTGTTAGCAGCCAGTGAAGTGGCCCGCCAACTCAGATTAAGAGATATGGGTGGTATCATTGTGGTCGATTTTATCGATATGGCTAAAGCCGAACACCGCAAAAAATTATTCAACCATCTTCGCGATGAAATGAGTGATGATAAAGCGAAACACAAAATTCTTCCCCCCAGCAAATTTGGACTCATCCAAATCACCAGACAACGCGTGAGACCCGAGGTCAATATTAAAACACGTGAAATCAACCCCAACGCAGGGGCTAGTGATGAAATTGAGGCCCCAATTGTTGTGGTACAGAAAATTGGCGAAGAGCTCAAAAGGCTCATCAATAAAGACTATAAAAGAATAACTTTAAACACACACCCTTTTATAGCAGCCTTTTTAACCAAAGGCTTTCCATCAGTGCGCACCAAATGGTTTTTGGAGCACAAACAGTGGATTAGAATTCAACCTAGAGATGCTTACACGTACCTAGAATATCATTTCCAAGACGATAAAGGAAAAGATATATAAAATTAAACCCCTCCTAACCGAGGGGTTTTTTTATGCCTGGATTTTTATAAATCCGATGATAAATACAGGAAAGATCTCAATCCCCATCATGAATCAAGTTCCTTTGACCGCCGAGATTGATTATCTTTATTTTATGAAAAATTCAGTGCCTTCGTATACCCTGGAAGAGGCTAAAGAAAAACTCGAGCGCTACTGTGCTTATCAAGAGCGATCCCATAAACAAGTTGAGGAACAACTCTACAAAATGCGCATGATTCCCGAGGCACAAGAGGTCATCATCACCCATTTGATTCAATATAATTTTCTGAATGAATCGCGCTTTGCTCAGGCCTATAGTCGCGGAAAATTTCGCATAAAGAAATGGGGCAGAAAACGCATTACTCAAGGACTAAAGCAGCACGGAGTGAGTGCCTATAACATTAAATTAGGGTTGGCCCAAATAGAGCCTGAAGCTTATCGAGAAACCTTTGAAGCCTTAGTGGCAAAAAGACTTAGGGATCTTTCCAGTGAAGGGAGTATCCCTAAAAAAAAGCGAAAACTCTTTGACTATTTAGCCTATCGCGGCTGGGAAACAGAACTCATCTATGAGGCGCTGGCACGTCTTTGAGCGCGAGCGATATTTTTCTGAGTTTGTTTGACGGCCTGCTGGTTTTTATAATCAATCCAGGCTTGGCCCTTGAGGCGACGCATCAATTGATCAAAATAGCGCATTACTATGATATTGTAGAGGGCTTTGGCCAGATGTTTTGGCTTGCGCGGCATTGCGCGTAAACTCATAGAAAATCCCGGAGTGATATATTGCATATAGTGCCAGTAACCCTCTGGCATATAGAGCACATCCCCGTGTTTTAGCGTCCCCTGAAAACCAGAAATATGACGCAAGCCAGGCCACTGATCATAATCGGGATTGGCAAAATCTATGTCTTCACGAACGATAAGTGAGTGCGGGATTTTGTACATAAACTCGCTTTGACTTTGGTCAAACAAAATCACCTGTTTCTCCCCCTGAAAATGGATGTGAAAAATATTGGCCAAATCGATGTCGTAATGCATGAAGGTGTAGCTTTTTTGTCCGCCAAAAAAAAGCATAGGTAAGCCCTTTAAAATAGGTAATCCTAAATCGAGAGGCTTAAAGTCTTTTTGAAGCTCGGGGACTTCCTTGAGTAGATTCCACAAAAAAATACGAAACTTGGTGGGTTCACGCTCAAGCAAATCAATATACTCGGCCATATTCATGGTGGCATGTGGCTCATTAAAGCCATCCTTGTGGTCTACTGGTCGGTCGTCGTACAAAGGCACAGTTTTTTGCCCGGCAACTTTGCGAATATGATCAAAATTCCAAAGGGTATAGGCCGGCCAATCCGCAATCGCATCCTGAATAATTACGGGCTTTTGCGGCCTATAATAATCGCTTATAAACTGCTCTTTGGTGATTTTTGACACCCTTTCTATAGCGGCTAATTCCATCAAGGGACGAGTTTATAAATTAATTCAAATACCACAGCGCCCTTTGGCATGGGCACCAAATTTGTCTCGCTATACTCAGCATTAAAAATATTTTCTGCGGCGAGTCTCAGGGTGTAAGTAGGTTGATGATAGAGCAAAGAGAGGTCCGCGACATTAAATGCGTCTTGCTCCTCACGTTTTCCATATTTATACACCAGGGTGGTTTCCCACTTTTGAGACCATTGACCACGCCACTGACCTACGGCCCGATGGGCAAATGAATTTATAGAATAACGCGATAATTCTCCCGGGGCTACCGATAGATCATCATCAATTTGGGTAAAACTCAATTGAATATTGTGCCGCGTTTCTTCCCATGAGAGCGCATACTGTAGATTCGCTTCCCAACCCTGTGTCAGTAGGCCGCGAACATTAGCCGCCTGCCATAGATCATCCGTCAGATTCTTGACATAATCAATTAAGTTATCGGCATCACGACGAAACCAAGCCGCAGTCAATTTTAGGGGCCCCTGTTTTAGCCTTACACCAATTTCGAAGGCCAAAGCCTTTTCAGGGTCTAAATCAGCATCCCCCAAAGTGCTTGGGTCACTGTAGTACAAATCCGTATAGGTAGGAATGCGATAGGTATAACCCATATTCCCGTATATCCTCCACTCACGACTCAGTGCATAACCCAAATCCAATCCGGGGTAAGCAAAACTGCCGAAGTCCGAAAATGAGGTCACCGCAGCACCTGGGATGACATCTAATCGGTTATTTAAAAACTGCATGCGATGCTCCAAAAATAGTGTGGTGGCCAATCGCGAGCGATTCCCTAGATTATTACTCGAGAGGTAAGTCTGCGCCAGATCAATACCAACTCCGGTTGTTCCCCAGGAGTTTTTCCACTGTCCATGCAATTCTGCAGCCAGCTTATTGGTAGTATGTAGGTTGCGATAAACAGTGGGATCATTGCGCAAATAAATATACTCATCCTGATTGCGTCGCCAATAAATGCGTGGGGTCCAAATCCACTGCTGGTGTTTCAATTGAGTTTGCAGCCCCACAAGACTGGTTTGGGTCTCCTCATATTGATCTGTCGCTGCAGGGGAGGCATAGAACCCATTTGCGCCAAAGGCACGCTCAGACAAAGTGGCCAGTAAATTAATGGGTGTGCGATTTTTATTGAATGAACTTTTTATGGTGTAACTCGATTGGTCATAATCGGTATTATAACGATATCCTCTTGAGGTATATCGCGATACATTAACCATATGGGCGCTGTTTTCTGCGGACTTATAAGCCGTAAAACTTCCGTTAATTTGCTCAAAAGAGCCCCCACTCAATCGAAGGTCCATCCCCTGCTTAAAGTCGGTTTTAGTAACAATATTAATCGCTCCAGTAAATGCATTTTGACCATAAACGCGGGCCGCAGGTCCTTTAATGATTTCGATTCGCTCAATTAATTCTAGAGGTATGGCGGCGTTTAATGTATGATGGCCGGTTTGTGCATCCTCGAGTTTTATTCCGTCGATCAGCAAGAGGGTTTGGTCAAAACTCCCTCCGCGAATATAGAGATCTGCCTGACTGCCCATGGGGCCACGGCGACGAATGTCTACTGAGGCTTCTTGTTGGAGCAGCTCTGCCAGACTACTGGCTGGCGAAGACTGAATTTGCTCTGCCTCTATAGTGGTAATAGACCTAGATTGCTCAGAAAAAGGTATCATAAGACGAGTACCCGAGAGCAGAACCTGATCTAAGGGTTCAGCCTGTTGCATTAATAAGTCCGTATTCTGTATGGTTTGTTGAACTATCGAATCATTTTGTGCCTGAGCACACACAGAGATAAGCCCCAATATAATTACAGACCACAATTCCTTGAAATAAATCCTAAATACCCTCATCCTAGCAAGTTAAAAATTAATTGTCAGTTTATCATTAATTGTCCTTTACACCCTTGTATAAAAAAAGCCTCGAATCGAGGCTTTTAAATTATTCTTATACTGCACTTAATCCGCTAATACGATGACCTTATTGTCCAGCATCTGTACTGTTCCGCTGTTTATACTCAAATGCCAAGCACCGTCTTTTTGGGTGAACTTATTTTTGAAAGCCTCAGCAATTTTTGGCTCACCGACAAACTTCACTTCTCCTGCCCCAAGGGTAGATACAATTGCGGCGTGGTTTTCGAGCATTTGAAAGGCCCCATCGGTACCGGGGACACTAACACTGCTAACCTCCCCCTGTACTAACGAAGCTTCTGGTGTGACTATTTCTAA
>JALRAI010000055.1:0-3563 GCA_023258055.1 Flavobacteriaceae bacterium
AAAGGCATGGGTCATTTCTTGTGTCTGATTGAAAATTTGCTCAAGCGGATGAATCTGAATATCCTTATAATCAAATGATTTTAAGGTCAGTCCGCGAAAATTATCGTCATCTGTCCAATTTTGGGTCAAAGTACCTAGACTCAGATTCATGTCCAGACTTCTAATGGCCCAGGCTTGACCGCTTTTAAATTCAATTAAACTCGCCTCTTCTATGGTTTCAATAAATGGACTCAGTACGAAAAGCGAATCCATGACTTTTAATTTTTGGGTCAAAGACTGTGGTCTATTCAGTACAAGACTGATACTGTTTTGCGCACTAAGGGGAATGACTTCAGGACTGCTTAAAACACTCGCCTGCTGTTCTAAGTCCAGGGTCAAACTTTGATTTTGCGCTTTTATAGAATCTAGTTTATTGGTGATAACGACTCCATGTGCCGATTGTCCCGAGGTAATGACCTGAGGTTCATAAACCGCCCAAGCCTCATCATTAACGGTGATTATCCCTAAATCATCATTTAATTTTTTTCCCACAACTAGAGGCTTATCCTTTTTGAGCTCAAACATGGCTGTCAGTTTATGAACTGCACCGGTCTGTGGATTATCGATGCTTGAGGGTAAATATTTTCTACTGGAATAAAGGCGATAATCACCTTTCGAAAAAACAAAAACGGTGTCAGCTCCATAGATTAGGGACTGGGTTTGTTCTGCCCTTAAACTGTCATTTACTTTTGAGACCCAAGTAAAGTCGACACTATCCTCAGGGGTGACTACAGCTGTATTTGCATGATGGATAAATAGGTAAGCATTCCCTTCTTCACTGAGTTCAGCGCTCAAACTATCGAGAACCTGTGGTAGTTTGGGAAGGGAAAAAATGCCGCTGACTTTTTGCTGTTGTTTTAAATTCTGAAACCCGATAGAGGTATTGTTAAAGGCCAAAATGTGGGTAGTTTCACTATTTAATAGTTGCCAAGGCTCAAAGCCAGTTTCTCGCTTGGATTGGCAAGCCATTTGGACTAAAATGAGCAGGGCGAAAAGGTAGTGAAGTGATTTTGGCATACACAAAAATAGAAAGGATTGCTCAATCTCAAATTAAAGATTAGAGCGAAAGTTTTAATTGATTGGGTAATAGTCGAAATGTTTTTCGGTGATAAGGGGTGTCTCCAAACTTGGCAATAGCTGCGCGGTGTTTTGCTGTGGGGTATCCCTTGTTATTGCGCCAATCGTATTGGGGGTACTCCTTATCGAGACCCGTCATGTGTCGGTCGCGTTCGGTCTTAGCCAGTATTGAGGCGGCGGCAATGTGCTGATATTTTGCATCCCCTTTTACGACACACTGATAAGGTATTTTGTACAGGGGTTTGAATCGATTGCCATCTACGGCAATAAATTCTGGCATGGGGTTGAGCTTCATTATGGCCCGATGCATGGCCGTAATGGAGGCATTAAGGATGTTCATTTGATCTATCTCCTGCTCACTGACATGAGCCACGGCCCAGGCCAGAGCCGAAGACTCAATGAGCTCGCGCAGCTCTTCGCGCTGATTGTGATTGAGTTGTTTAGAATCGTTCAGCAGTGGATGCGCAAAATCATCAGGGAGGATACAGGCGGCCGCAGTCACAGGACCCGCCAGGCAACCTCGACCTGCCTCATCGGTGCCGCATTCCAAAAGCCCTGAATTTATCTTGAGTTTGAGCATGAGCATAAAGTACTCAATTCCTCTCAAAATAACGTAACTTTACCCGGTAAAATGAATCCATGAGTCGGTATTTATATCTGCTTTTTCTATTGAGTTTTTCGGCCAGTACCCTGGCACAAATTCCCGCGGGAGGCCCCAGTAAATTCGGCGATCAGAATCAGGAAAAGCCGGACATCAAACTCTATCAGCGCATCAGTTTAAGGGGGGATACCACAGCTCTAGATACAACATTAGGGCTGCATAAACTCAATAAATTCAATTATTTACGTCGGGATGACTTAGAATTGCTCCCCTTTGCTAATGTGGGTCAAGCGCACAACAGATTGAGTTTGCAATTGCCAACATTTTCTTATGTGCCATCATTTGCCGCAGGGACAAGGCAGCTAACGCAACTCAGTGCTGCGGACATCAGTTATTATCGCGTACCGACCCCAATGACGGAATTGTACTTTAAGACGGCCTTTGTACAAGGACAGCAATTAGACGCTTTCTTTACCACCAATATTTCAGAAGGTTTGAATATTTCTGTGGCCTACAAGGGGGTGCGCTCTCTCGGACAATACCAACATATCTTGACCAGCACAGGAGATTTTCGAGGAACCGTAAATTATGTCTCGCCGAGTCAGCACTACCGATTAAAGGCGCATTTGGTCAATCAAGAGTTGCTGAATCAAGAGAATGGAGGCTTGACCGAGTCGGCACTTTTGCTTTACACCACTGCAGATCCTGAATTTGATGATCGGGGCCGTCTGGATGTCAATTTTGAGAACGCCCAAAACGTGACCCACAGTGCAGCTTATTACGCCTTGCAAGAATATGTTTTTGATCCTAAAGATTCCAGGGCATTACTCCAGTCTATAGGCCTGGAGACTGGGCATGCGGCAAAATCTTTTTTATACACGCAAAAGACTGCCTTTGAGGGATTTGGGGACTCCTATAAAGCGGATAATCTTTACACTAAAGCCACGGGGTACAACACGCGCATTAAACTTTTTGGGAATCTGAATCTGATCGATGGACTCAGGATTAAGCCATTTTTATCCCATTTTAACCTGCGCTATGGGTACGATCGTGTTTTGGATTTGAATTCTGGACTCATACCCGCTGAAATTTCCAATAGTTTTATCGTCTCCGGAGCACAGGCCCAGGGCCGTTGGAATACTTGGCAATTTAACGGTAGTTTTTCACAAGGTTTTGGGGGTGGAAAGGCCTTAAATCAGATGGATTTCGGACTGCATAAATCCTTTGGAAACGGTCTAGATTTTGCCGCACAAGTCTCGCGCGATACTCGTCCTGTAGGGGTTAATCTGCGTCTGAATCAAAGTGATTACAAAGCGTATAATTGGTTTAATACCTTCAATCCAGTGACGACCCAAATGGTCAAGCTTCAAGGGCGTATGCCTTATGTCGGATTGATCAAAGCCAGCTATACCGAAATACAGGATTATACTTATTTTGGCCTCGATGAAAACGGATTGCATCCGCGTCCTTTTCAGTATGATCAAAAAGTTCAACACCTCAAGATTCATCATGATCAAACCTGGCGTTTGGGCGGTTGGGGTTATCAATCAGAGTTTATATATCAAAAGGTCCTAAGTGGACAGACCGTTTTGCCCGTGCCTGAATTGCTCACCAGACAAACTTTGTTTTTCGAAGATGAGTGGTTTAAAAAGGCGGCAAAAATTCAAACAGGGGTACGCCTGAAGTATTTTACGGAGTTTAATTTACCAGCTTACGATCCAGTTTTGGCCGAGTTTTACGTCCAAAGTGCAGAAAAGCTCGGCGCTTTTCCACTTTTTGATTTCTTCTTTCAAACCAAAATCAGACAGACGCGTTTATTTTTGATTTACGAACATGTAAACCAATT
>JALRAI010000055.1:3663-11898 GCA_023258055.1 Flavobacteriaceae bacterium
GGGATTCCATATCGCGACGCTTCCTTGCGCTTTGGATTGGTTTGGAATTTCTTCAAATAAACTATCAATCCTGCAAATAATTACCGAAGATTATCTCGATTCGCGTGCGGATTTATCTCAAAAGTAAAGTGTCGCAATTTTCTTTACCGAGAAATTCCAATTTAGTCGTCTAAGAGTGCTCGAGAAATCACGATTTTTTGAATTTCACTGGTGCCCTCGTAAATTTGGGTGATTTTCGCATCGCGCATCAAGCGTTCCACGTGGTATTCCTTGACAAATCCATTACCGCCGTGAATTTGAACCGCCTCAATGGTGGTGTCCATGGCCACTTGACTGGCATAAAGTTTGGCTACGGCACTGCTTCGGTCGTAGTTCATGCCCTGGTCTTTTTCCCAAGCCGCTTTAAAGACAAGGTGTCTTGCCGCCTCGATTTGGGTATACATATCAGCGAGTTTAAAAGAAATGGCTTGATGCTTGTAAATCTCTTTACCAAAAGCGGACCGGATCTTTGAATAGTCACGTGCCAGCTCATAGGCCCCCGAGGCGATACCCAAAGCCTGAGCGGCAATTCCGATGCGCCCCCCACTGAGTGTCTTCATGGCGAACTTAAATCCAAAACCATCTTCACCGATTCGATTTTCTTTAGGGACTTTGACATTGTGGAACATCAAACTATGGGTGTCACTTCCACGAATGCCGAGTTTGTCCTCTTTTGGGCCTATGGAAAAACCATCCATCCCTTTTTCTACGATAAATGCGTTAATCCCGCGATGCCCTTTTTCTTTGTCGGTTTGCGCAATGACAATATAATAATCGGCAGAGCCACCATTGGTGATCCAGTTTTTTGTGCCATTAAGCAGGTAGTGGTCGCCTTGATCGATGGCTGTAGTTTTCTGGGAGGTGGCGTCACTTCCCGCCTCTGGTTCACTCAAACAAAAAGCTCCTAAGGCTTCACCACTGGCCAGTGGACGGAGGTATTTGTCTTTTTGTGCTTCATTACCATAGGCTTGAATGCCGTAACAAACCAGTGAATTATTTACAGAGACAATGACCGAAGATGAGGCGTCAATTTTACTGAGCTCTTCCATCACCAAGACGTAGGATAAGGTATCCATTCCGCCTCCACCATATTGTGGGTCGACCATCATGCCAAGAAATCCCATTTCACCCATTTTCTTGACTTGCTCAGCGGGGAATTGCTGTAGATTATCGCGCTCAATCACCCCAGGGAGGAGTTCGCTTTGGGCAAATTCACGGGCGGCATCCCGAATCATGAGGTGTTCTTCAGATAATTTAAAATCCATGGTGTAGTTGTTTTTTTTGGGGTCAGCCGAGTGAGGGCTAAAACGTTTTCGTTATTGCGCAAAGATATTGGATTGTGTCTTGAATGTCAATAAAAGACTTTAAATTTAACAAGATGAAAAAAAGGCAATTCAGTGTGATCGGCGTCATGAGTGGAACCTCCTGCGATGGCATAGATTTGGCCTATTGTCAGTTCAAAGAGCTCGCCAAAAATAAATGGTCTTACTCTATAATGCACGCTAGGACTATTCCCTATGATGCAGCTTGGCAAGAAAAATTATTAGCCGTCATTAATACCCACCCCAGTGAAATTGCGGCAGTCAATAAGGACTATACGGCTCTGGTCAATAAAGTCATTTTGGGCTTTATTGATGAACTCAAGATAGCAGATTTGGACTTGATTTGTAGTCATGGCCACACGGTTTGGCATAAGCCACAAGAGGGCTTGACCCTGCAGATAGGCAATCTTGAGTCTATCGCCGATGGGATGCCTTGTCCCGTTGTTTGTGATTTTCGCACCCAAGACGTCGCCTTGGGTGGGCAGGGGGCTCCTTTGGTTCCCATCGGAGATCGCTTGCTGTTTTCAGATTTCGACGCTTGCCTGAATTTAGGCGGTTTTGCCAATATCTCCTATCTCAATGGGGACCAAACGACTGTGGCTTTTGATTTGTGTCCGTTTAATATTGTATTGAATCACTGGGCTAAAAAGTTAGGCGCGCCGTACGATGCCCATGGCGATTTTGCACGCACGGGCACCCTAAACCCCACTTTGTTGGCGGAACTTAACGCTCTGGATTACTACAGATTGCGCCCACCAAAATCTCTTGGTCTGGAATGGGTACAATCTAATTTTTATCCACTTTATAAATCCTACCATTGTGACCCTGTAGATTGGTTAGCTACGGCCACCAGGCATATGGCTCATCAAATTGATCAAGCGACCTTGTCCTTTGACCGTGTATTCATCACTGGAGGAGGGGCTTACAATAGTTTTGTAATGGAGCTGCTTGATGCTTTGGCCCCAGGTAAATTTATTTTGCCCACTCGAGAACTGATTGACTACAAGGAGGCTCTTATTTTTGGGTTACTCGGAGTTCTTAGATTCACAGGAGAGATAAATTGCTTGTCTTCGGTCACCGGCGCATCAAAGGATCACAGTAGCGGGGTTATTTGGACATAAATTTTACCATAATTTAATACTAGCCCCTATCAATTTTCTATATTTGTGAGATATGGGTATGACCTTGTTATTGCACCAATAAATACCCACTAACGACCATAATACCATTGCGACCCATGAGGGAATTGCTCAAGAAATTTGAAGATAAATCACCAGAAATAGTCTTTCATTGGAAAGATGCCGAAACAGAGGCCGAAGGCTGGACCGTCATTAATAGCTTAAGAGGTGGCGCTGCAGGAGGGGGCACCAGAATGCGCGTGGGCCTGGATCAGAACGAAGTGCTGAGTTTGGCCAAAACCATGGAGGTTAAATTTACAGTTTCGGGGCCTGCCATTGGCGGGGCGAAGTCCGGAATAAATTTTGACCCCAATGACCCGCGCAAAAAAGGGGTTTTACAGCGCTGGTATCGTGCTGTTTCTCCATTGCTTAAATCTTATTACGGCACCGGTGGAGATATGAATGTGGATGAGATTCACGAGGTGATTCCCATTACGGAAGAGAGTGGTGTTTGGCATCCTCAGGAAGGCGTTTTCAATGGTCATTTTAGGCCGAGTGAGGCCGATAAGATTAATCGAATCGGTCAATTGCGTCAAGGGGTTATTAAGGTCGTGGAGAATCAAGAATACTCTCCTGATGTTGCTCGAAAATATACAGTAGCCGATTTGATCACTGGTTACGGGGTTTCTGAGGCGGTGCGTCATTATTATGATATTTATGGCGGATCGATAAAGGGCAAGCGGGCTCTTGTACAAGGTTTTGGCAATGTTGCTTCTGCGGCTGCGTATTATTTGGCTCAATCAGGGGCGCTTATCGTCGGCATTATCGACCGAGCGGGAGGAATCATCAATGAAAATGGCTTGACCTTTGACGAGGTAAAAACGCTTTTTCTCAATAAAAACGGCAACGCCTTAGCCGGTGAAGATCTTTTGACTTTTGAAGAAGTAAATCAGCGTATTTGGGAAGTAAAGGCTGATATTTTTGCCCCTTGTGCTGCCTCGCGTTTGATCACAAAGGAGCAAATACAAACGCTAATTGATTCTGGATTACAGGTCGTGAGCTCGGGCGCTAATGTGCCTTTTGCCGATCGCGAAATCTTCTTTGGGCCAATCATGGAGGCTACAGACAAACAAATCAGTTTGATCCCTGATTTTATCAGTAATTGCGGTATGGCGCGCGTATTCGCTTACTTTATGGAAAAACGAGTCGCTATGACCGATGATGCGATTTTTGAAGACGTTTCAAACACCATTAAAACGGCACTTGAAAACGTTTACACGCAAAATCCTGATCCGCGAAATATCAGTGCTACTGCTTTTGAAATTGCCCTTAAACAACTTATTTAAACATTACAATCATCTATGGAATCTTTGATAATTCTCATTTTCGTTATCGGTTATTTGGCAATTACTCTAGAACATCCACTTCGACTGGATAAAACGGTGCCTGCCTTGATCATGGCTGCTCTGATTTGGGGGGTTCTGGCCGTAGGTTTTGGTCTTGGTTGGTTTGAAGTTATTGATACCGAAGGCTCAATATTTAATGCCATCACAGGAGGTGAAGGCGCCATGCACGGTTTTGAGCAAACCCTTTTACATCATTTGGGAAAGACCGCAGAAATATTGATATTCTTGATCGGCGCCATGACTATTGTTGAGATCATTGACTTGCATAGAGGCTTTGAAGTGCTCAAAGGGGCGGTAAAAACAGACAGTAAAAAATCTCTTTTGTGGATTATCGGAATATTGGCCTTTGTATTATCTGCCATCATTGATAATTTGACGGCAACCATTGTTTTGGTCACCTTATTGCGCAAGCTAATCAGTGATAAAACAGATCGTATTTGGTATGCCTCTTTGGTGGTTATTGCAGCAAACGCAGGTGGAGCCTGGTCTCCTATAGGTGATGTAACCACTACCATGCTTTGGATTGCCAAAAAAGTCTCTGCAGCGGGACTGATTGAGTTTGTGGTATTGCCCTCGATATTGTGTTTTGTATTGCCCTTTTTTATCGCCTCTTACCTCAAGCCGTTTCAAGGTAAAATAAGTGTTGTGGCTACAGAGGATGAGCAAGCGCAGCGATTACTCAGCAGTAAAACCATGCTTTATTTAGGTCTAGGTATGATCGTCTCGGTGCCCGTTTTTAAAACTTTGACACACTTGCCTCCTTATATCGGGATGATGTTAGCCGTGGGTGTGGTTTGGCTTGTTTCTGAATACATTCACCCCGAAGAAGATTTCAGTAAAGAGCGCCGTCATTTATATTCAGCGCATAAGGCATTATCCCGTATTGAGCTGTCAAGCATTTTGTTTTTCTTAGGGATACTCATGGCGGTTGCGGGACTTGAATCTTTGGTCTACGGTGCCACTGAGAGTGGAGAATCTGTTGGGACCCTAAGATATCTCGCAGAATCGCTTCAGGGCGCCATACCAAATCAAGACGTGGTCGTGATTTTACTTGGAATGTTCTCGGCAGTGATTGATAACGTTCCTTTAGTGGCGGCTTCGATTGGCATGTATGATGCTCCTTTAGATTCTGTGCTTTGGCATTTTATTGCCTATGCTGCTGGTACTGGTGGAAGTATGCTTATTATCGGTTCGGCTGCTGGTGTTGCTGCCATGGGTATGGAACGCATTAATTTTATTTGGTATCTCAAGAAAGTAGCCTGGTTAGCTTTTGTCGGTTTCCTCGCTGGGGCTGGTTTGTTTTTGTTTATTGAACGTGTTCTTTTTCACCACGTCTAACAATTTCCATTAGTCCCGGGCGTTCTAATAAAAAGTTTTTTATGAAGTTTTTGATGCCCCTGTTGCTCCTTGCGCAAAATGACGGCTCTTTAGATCAGGAGTCAACCCAGCAAACCCTATCCCTTATGCAGCTTATCCTGAGTGGGGATTTAGGAGGACAAATCATTATCGGTTTATTGTTTGTGCTTTTGCTTGTAGCGCTCTATATCTATTTCGAGCGCTTATCAGCGATAAAAGCGGCCAGCAAAACAGACCCTAATTTTATGAGTCAGATCCGCACCTTTATCCTATCTGGTAAACCTGAAGAGGCCAAAGGCCTTTGTCGTCAGCATGAGACCCCGGTGGCGCGATTGACCGAAAAGGGAATATCACGCATGGGCCATCCCCTCGAAGACATCAATTCGGCTATTGAAAACGCTGGCCGTCTTGAAGTCTATGCCCTAGAGAAAAACGTGAGTATTTTAGCCACGATTTCTGGCGCGGCGCCTATGATTGGATTTTTAGGAACCGTTATTGGTATGGTTTTGGCCTTTCATGAATTAGCAAACAGCAGCGGTCAAGCAGAAATGGGTGCTTTAGCCGAGGGCATTTATACAGCCATGACCACTACTGTAGCGGGACTAATTGTCGGGATTGTGGCCTATATGGCGTATAATCATCTGGTAGTAAAAACTGATAAGGTCGTCCATCAAATGGAAGCCACCGCTGTTGATTTTATCGATCTTCTAAACGAACCAGCATAATGAATTTGCGCGGTCGAAATAAAGTCAGTGCTACTTTCAGCATGAGCAGTATGACCGATATTGTCTTTTTGCTTTTGGTGTTTTTTTTGTTGACCTCTCCAGCTATTACGCCCAATGCACTGGACCTACTCCTGCCGCAGGCTAAAGGGAAATCGACAAATCAGCAAAAAGCCTCGGTAAGTATTACAAAAGACGGTGCCTTTTATGTCAATAAAGAACGCATAACCAAAAGGCAACTTGCTTCCGTTTTGGGAGCTGCTTTACAATCTGAATCAAAACCGACGGTTATTTTAAGGGCAGAACAAGGAGTGCCTATAGAAGAGGTGGTTTATGTTATGGATCTAGCGAACCGCAAGAGTTATCAAGTGGTTTTGGCGGTAAATCCAGATTAATATGTCTGTAGCCTTAGATGTTCATCAACGTAAAGGAGTTCTCAAAACCGTTTTAATCGGGATTGGTCTCTTATTAATGCTGCTGTTTTTTGGACTCAGACATTATGATCCCCCTTTGCAGCGCGGCATCATCATTGCCTTAGGAAGCCCAGAAGGAACTTCTAGCCAAAATTCGAGTACCACTGGAGATAATACTGAGTCGCCGGCAGAGCAAGAGGTAGCCTCAGAAGATACAGTGGTTGAATCGGCTCAAGTCGAGTCTCAAGCGGACAGTGACCCCCAAACTCGAGCTGAGGCTTTAACGGACACTCCCACAGAAACCCCTTCCGAGACATCTGCCCAGACCCAAATACAGGAGCAAGTTGCTGCCGACGCCACAATAACTGAGGAGCAATTGTTGGTTACTGAATCCGCTGAGGTGGCTGTGACCCAGGAAGTGACACCGAGCCCTGATGTGGCAACAGCCGAAGCCTTAAAGAAAATTTTAGCAGGACAAAATGCAAGTTCAGCGAAAGATGCTCAAGCAGGCGATGGGTCCACCCAAGAAAATGAAACGGCCTTCGGGGCTGAAAACGGGAATCCACTTTCTGAGAGTCCTTATGATCTCGGCATAGGTCTTGATGGCGATGGGAATTATTTACTCGGAGGACGACGTGCGCTACACAAAGAGATTATTGTCCAAGATTGCAATCAAGCCGGTCGTGTGGTAGTCAGCATCGAGGTGAATCAACAAGGAGAAGTGATTACCGCAATGCCTGGAGTACGCGGCACCACAAATAATGCGCCCTGTCTTTTAGACCCTGCCCGACGCGCTGCTTTGGCGACTGAATTTAATCCAGACCCCAAAGCACCATCGCGTCAAATAGGGAAAATTATTTATGTTTTCAGGTTATCCCAATAAAAGGAATTCACAGCAATGGGGTAAATGAATTATCTTTAGTGCATAAACCCATTTTATGCGCTATTTTATTACTCTTTTACTTTTAGCTTTCTTTTCAAGTTGCCAAGATACTGATGTGGCAATTAGTTCAAATAACACGGCTGAACCCAAGTTAAAACCTAACGATTGGATGTTCATGCAACGAGCTTTTCCCACGGGGCGACTCTATCCTCAGGCACGAAGGCTCGCAATGATACAAAAGCGCTCTATGAGCAGCACTGGCGGTAATTGGAATGCTGTGGGTCCTATAAATATAGGGGGACGCATTAGCGACATCGAGATGGTCAGTGCGCAGGAGTATTATGTGGCCGCAGCCTCTGGTGGGGTCTTTAAAACAAGCAATGGGGGATTAGATTGGGTGCCCGTTTTTGACGGACAAACTTCTTTGTCCATAGGGGATATTGCTATAGATCCCAGCAATACAAATCGCGTCTGGGTCGGTACTGGTGAAGTTAATGCCGGCGGGGGTTCTTTGGCCTACGACGGAGACGGGGTGTACCTCTCAGAAGATGGCGGTCAAAGTTGGACCAATAAAGGACTCTCAGAGGTTGGTAATATCGGCAAAGTGCTTATCGACCCCAATAATGCACAAAATATTTTTGTTGGGGCTATGGGCCCATTGTTTCGCAATGATGCAAATCGCGGGGTGTATCGCAGTCAAGATGGGGGCCAGACATGGACGCAGTCTCTTTTTGTAAGTGATTCAACGGGTATCGTGGATATGGCGATCCATCCTACAAATGGACAAATTGTCTATGCCGCTGCATGGCAGCGTGTACGCCGCCCTCAGTATCGTTCATATGGAGGGATGACCTCAGGATTGTACAGATCTATCGATGGAGGAGAAAATTGGGAAGAATTAACCAATGGGTTACCCACTTCTGGCAATCAAAAAGGCCGAATCAGTATTGCGATTGCTCCATCTAATCCTGATGTT
>JALRAI010000056.1 GCA_023258055.1 Flavobacteriaceae bacterium
GTTGTTCTCCAAAACGAACCCAATATTTACTTGGTGAACTTAGGCGATGCTGCTGAAAAGTATGCTTTAAAACTTTCAGAAACCCTTAGATCACAGGGATTAAAAGTCGTTTTAAATTCAGGCGGTAGCAGCTTTAAATCACAAATGAAACGTGCCGATAAAAGTGGTGCTGCTTTTGCTCTCATCTTAGGTGATGATGAAATGAAAGAAGGTATTGCGCAAGTGAAATCATTACGGGAAGAAAATGTACAATCGACTGTAAAGATTGATGATTTAGCTACATTCTTTCTAAAATCATAACTATGAAAAAAATACTCGAAGTGAAACATTTAAAAGTTTCTGCCAATCCATCAGGTAAAATTTTAGTCAATGATGTTTCATTTGATTTATATCCTGGCCGAACAACCTGTATTGTCGGCGAATCAGACAAACACCTGCCATGTAGCCTCCTAATGGCTCAGCACCAAAAAAGACACCGACAACAATAGGAGTTACGATCGTCAATAGACCAGGCAACAACATTTCTTTAAGGGCAGCCTGAGTAGAAATCTCTACACATTTTCCGTATTCTGGAGTCCCGGTTCCTTCCATGATTCCTGGAATTTCACGGAACTGACGACGTACCTCTTGCACCATTTCCATAGCTGCTTTACCCACAGACTTCATGGCCATAGCCGAGAATACCACAGGAATCATACCTCCGACAAATAAGGCCGCTAAAACATCGGCTTTAAAGATGTTGATTCCGTCAATCCCTGTAAACGTTACATAAGCGGCAAACAAGGCCAAAGCCGTAAGCGCCGCAGAAGCGATCGCAAAACCTTTACCTACAGCAGCAGTAGTGTTACCTACTGAGTCCAGGATGTCGGTACGCTCACGCACATGATCTTCTAATTCGCTCATTTCAGCAACCCCACCAGCGTTATCCGCAATAGGACCAAAGGCATCGATAGCCAGCTGCATAGCCGTAGTAGCCATCATGGCAGAGGCGGCAAGAGCAACTCCGTAGAACCCGGCAAGCTCGTATGAACCGTAAATCGCAGCGGCAAACAAAAGTACACTCCAAAAAGTAGACTTCATCCCGACGGCCAATCCAGCGATAATATTTGTTGCGGCTCCAGTCGATGAATTTTGAACAATATCCATAACCGGCTTTTTACCCAAACTAGTAAAGTAAGCTGTCACATATGAAATAAGTGCTCCTACTGCAAGACCGATACAGGCCGCGTAAAACACGTTAAGTGATGAAATCTCTTTGTAGCCCTCACCGAAAAATTTCATATTCATTGTCTGAGGCAACATCCAATCGATCAGAAAATAACTCGCGATCAAGGTTAAAATGATGGCTGCCCAGTTTCCAGTATCCAAAGCTTTCTGTACTTGTGCTTCCTTAGCTGAGTTGTCTTTAATGCTTACTAGGAAAGTCCCTAGGATTGACGCTAGAACCCCAACGCCCGCAATCACTAAAGGCAATAAAATAGGGCCCATACCTGAGAAGGCTTCTGAAACCACTCCATTAGCGGCCATATCACGGATAATGTAGTTACCCAATACCATAGAGGCCAATACTGTAGCTACATACGAACCAAATAAGTCTGCGCCCATACCGGCAACATCCCCTACGTTATCCCCTACGTTATCAGCGATGGTTGCTGGATTACGTGGATCATCCTCTGGGATTCCTGCTTCAACTTTACCCACTAAGTCGGCACCAACATCAGCTGCCTTAGTATAGATACCCCCTCCGACGCGAGCAAACAAAGCAATGCTTTCTGCCCCTAGGGAGAAGCCTGCAAGGGCTTCAAGTACAATGGTCATTTCATTGTAGAAATCGCCACCTTCGGTTAGAAACTGGCCCATGAAGAACATAAAAAACAAACTCAAACCTAGGACCGCTAAACCAGCAACACCAAGACCCATTACTGTACCACCACCAAAAGAAACTTTTAAGGCTTGTGGCAAACTCGTCTTAGCCGCTTCCGCAGTTCTGGCATTAGCTTCAGTCGCTACACGCATTCCGATATTCCCCGCCAAAGCAGAAAAGATAGCCCCAAAAATAAAGGCAGGAACGATCATCCAGCTCGTGGTTTCTACCATTGTAGAAATCAGAAACAAAAGTGCTGCAGCAACTACTGCGAAAATTACAAGCAGTCTGTATTCTGCATTAAGAAAGGCCAAAGCCCCTTCTTTAATGCTCTTAGAAATACTTTGCATGCGCTCACTTCCTGCGGCCTGTTTTTTGACCCAATTCATTTTGACCATCATAAACAACAGTCCTAATACAGACAGTGCTATAGGGACGTAAATAATGTTTTGTTCTAGCATAATTGATTATTTAGTAGGTTTTTATTGCAAATTTTTGCGGTTGCAAAAGTAGTAAAATAGATCGGTTATCCAATTTGATGAATAAAGCGAAATCTAAGCCGTACGATACATGACTTTTTTCACTGCAGCGATAACATCCTCTTTATTAGGAAGCCATTCAGCCAAAAGCGCTGGTGAATAAGGTGCTGGTGTGTCGGCCGTGTTGATCTTTACAATCGGTGCATCCAGATAGTCAAAGGCTTGGGCTTGGACCTGATAAGTAATTTCGGTGGCCACATTGCCAAAAGGCCATGCTTCTTCTAGAATGACCAATCGATTGGTTTTTTTGACACTCTCTAAAATGGTTTTGTGATCCATTGGGCGTACAGTGCGCAAGTCGATGATTTCACATTCGATACCTTCACTTGCCAGGACCTCAGCCGCAGCGTAGGCCTCTTTTATTATTTTTCCAAAAGAAACAATCGTTACATCAGACCCTTTGCGCTTAATGTCGGCAACACCCAGCGGAATTAAATATTCCCCTTCAGGCACTTCACCCTTGTCTCCGTACATCTGTTCACTCTCCATAAAGATGACCGGGTCGTCATCGCGAATAGCGCTTTTGAGCAATCCTTTTGCATCCGCTGGATTACTCGGTACCACAACTTTCAGACCAGGGGTATTGGCATACCAACTCTCAAAAGCCTGAGAATGGGTTGCTGCCAGCTGACCTGCCGAAGCAGTCGGCCCGCGAAAAACAATAGGGCAATTAAATTGTCCGCCACTCATTTGACGGATTTTGGCCGCGTTGTTGATGATCTGATCAATACCGACCAAAGAGAAATTAAACGTCATGAATTCTACAATTGGTCGATTTCCGTTCATAGCGGAACCAGTAGCTATACCGGCAAAACCCAATTCGGATATTGGTGTGTCGATGACCCGCTTGGGACCAAACTCATCCAACATGCCCTTACTGGCTTTGTAAGCCCCGTTGTATTCGGCGACTTCTTCACCCATCAAATAAATGCTCTCGTCGCGACGCATTTCTTCACTCATCGCCTCGCAAATCGCTTCTCTAAACTGAATCGTTTTCATGATTTTTAATGTCTGTTTGACCCTATTTTTTTTTAGGCAAGGCAAAAATAATACTATTTGAAAAGTTTGCTTGATTTTTTGTCATAATTCTATAAATTTATTATGCATGCATAGCAAAATTGACCGGATTATTGTATCTTCGTTGTCTCAAAATAACGACTTAAAAACCGCCCTTTACCCATGAAAATTCTCGTGTGTATCAGTCATGTCCCCGACACGACTTCTAAAATTAATTTTAACGCAGATCAGACCGAATTTGACACTAGTGGTGTACAATACGTGATCAATCCAAATGACGAATTTGGCCTTACCCGTGCCCTTTGGTTTAAAGAAAAACAGGGCGCCACGGTACATGTCGCTAATGTCGGTGGCAGTGAAACTGAGCCAACTTTGCGCAAGGCTCTAGCCATAGGTGCCGATGAGGCCATACGCGTGGATCAAACTGCCACAGATGGCTACACTGTAGCTCAAGCCCTTGCACCCATTGTAAAAGAGGGCCAATACGATCTGGTTATTGCCGGGCGTGAATCCATCGATTATAACGGCGGGATGGTACCAGGAATGCTGGCTAAACTTTGCGGGTTTAGTTTTGTTAACACCTGTATCGGCTTGGAAATCGACGGCAACACAGCGACAGCGGTAAGAGAAATAGATGGTGGTAAAGAGACCCTTAAAACCGAGCTGCCGCTCATTATTGGCGGACAAAAAGGACTGGTCGAAGAAAGCGACTTACGCATCCCGAACATGCGTGGAATCATGCAAGCGCGCACTAAACCACTTCATGTCAAAACAGAACAAAGCGCTGCAGCTAAATCTCAAACCCTTCGCTACGAAAAACCCGCGCCAAAACAAGCGGTAACTTTAGTAGACAATGCCGAGCAACTCATCAACCTATTACATAACGAGGCTAAAGTGATCTAAAGCAGCTAATAAAGCCTACTATAACTTTAACCCAATAAAATATCAGTCTTATGCCCATTTTAGTTTACGCAGAATCTGATCAAGGAATATATAAAAAAAGCACTCAAGAACTCATTTCATTTGGTCGCGCTATGGCGGATCAAATGAACACAGAAGTTATTGCAGCAGTAACTCAGGACGCCTCAGGCGCTGAGCTAGGGCAATATGGCGCCCACAAGGTTTTACAATTAGAGCACCAGGCGCTTTCTGACTTTAAGGCCGAAAATGTGGCAGAGGCCCTAAGTCAAGCGGCGCGCGCTGTGCAGGCCAGTGTAATTATCGTTTCATCGAGTGCCAACAGTAAATATATGGCACCATTGCTTGCGGTTGATCTCGAAGCAGGCTATGTGCCCAATATAGTGGGCTTACCTACCAGTTACACCCCCCTAACGGTTCCTCACAATGTCTTTACCAACAAAGCCTCGGCGCACACAGCCTTAAACAGCGATATCAGTGTCCTAGGCCTGAGCAAGAATGCTTATGGTGTGCACCATTATGAGACTAGTGCCGAAATAACAACCCACAATCCAGAATTAAGTGCTTCGACTGTAGAAGTCACCAGTACGGATAAGGCTTCAAACAAAGTGATGATTGCCGATGCCGAGGTTGTTGTATCTGCGGGACGCGGGTTAAAAGGACCGGAAAATTGGGGCATGATCGAAGAGCTTGCCGAGGTTATGGGCGCGGCAACAGCCTGCTCAAAACCAGTAAGTGATTTGGGTTGGCGACCACACAGCGAGCACGTAGGCCAAACTGGAAAACCCGTCGCGGCAAATCTTTATATCGCCATCGGTATTAGCGGTGCCATACAACATTTGGCCGGAATTAATTCCTCAAAAGTCAAAGTGGTGATCAACACGGATCCAGAAGCGCCTTTCTTTAAAGCAGCAGATTATGGCATAGTGGGAGATGCCTTCGAGGTGGTTCCTGACTTGATTCAAAAATTAAAAGAGTTTCAAGCGCAAAACGCATAATTTTCTTAATTTGGTGCTGGCAAGCATTGTAAACGCTCGCTCATTGGCTTTGGCCAAGTATAATAACCATCCACATGAGCCTTGTGCGCCTGAATATCAAAGGAATCTCCTATAGCCAAACTCAAAATGGGGCTTATGCCTTGATTTTAAGCGAGGAAGATGGAGACCGAAAGCTGCCTATAGTCATTGGCGCCTTTGAAGCACAATCCATCGCCATTGCCTTGGAGAATGAAATTCGCCCACCCAGGCCACTCACCCATGATCTTTTTAAAACCTTTGCCGATCGGTTTGGCATTGTAGTGAAGCAAGTGATCATTCACAAACTGGTCGACGGTGTATTTTACTCGAGTATTATTGCCGAGCGTGGAGCTGATGAAGAAATTTTGGATGCCCGTACCAGCGATGCCATTGCTTTGGCCTTGAGATTTAACGCGCCTATTTTTACCTACAAGGACATTTTAAATCAAGCCGGGATCCATTTGCAAACTACTCCCGTAAATCAAGACGAATCCCACCAGCAAGACGGGGCTATCGCCCGACTCATGGATCAGGAATCTGAATCATCACCCAAAGCCGATAATTACGCAAAACATACGCTAAAGGAGCTGAAAGAACTCCTGAGCAAAGCCATCACCCACGAGGATTACGAAACCGCTGCTCGCCTTCGCGACGAATTGTCCAAAAGAAACAAATAACTATGCTCAAAAGACTTTTGCGCTTTAGCCTTCTGCTATTTAGCATTATTATCCATGGTCAAACCATCGAAGGCCAATGGCAATTTGAATCCATTAGCAAGGATGGAATTGCTCTATTTGATATCAATCCTGAGACGGATCTATTGACCCTGGAATCCGGTAAGTTTGCCTACACCCTTGAGGCCAAAAATAATTTGAGTGCCTCCGGCAGTTACTTGATCGAAGAAAGTGTTTTAAGCTTTCAATACACGACCCCAAAAGATACTTTACGCCTCTACGATCTGAGCATTACCGGGGACACTTTAACTTTGGCAGAATCAGGGGTAGAATATCGATTCATCTCAATAAAAACTTCGTCGAACGTAGGGGCTACCGAGGGGGCTCAAGAACAGTCAGGGGTGACTGGGGGCCTGAGCATAAGTTTGGAGAGTTTGGGCCGAGGACTACTCGGACTAGCATTTTTGGTGCTGGTGGGTTATTTACTCAGCAGCAATCGTCGCCGTATTGATTGGCGTCTTGTGGGGACTGGGCTATTGTTACAAGTCATTTTTGCGGTTCTGGTACTCAAAGTGGATGCCGTAGCCAAAAGTTTTGATTGGCTCTCCCAGCAAGTAGTGACCTTTTTGAATTTCAGTGAAAAAGGAGCAGAATTCTTATTTGGCGGCCTAGTAAATAATCAAGACACCTTTGGTTATATATTCGCCTTTAAAGTATTGCCCACTGTAGTCTTCTTTTCGGCCTTTACTTCTGTGCTCTATTATTTTGGGATTATTCAAAGGGTCATCAAAGTTTTTGCCTGGGTCATGAGTCGCAGCATGCGCTTGTCTGGAGCTGAGAGTTTGGCGGCGGCAGCAAATATCTTTATCGGTCAAACTGAAGCCCCACTTGTGGTCAAGCCCTATCTAGACAAAATGACCAAAAGTGAACTCATGTGTCTTATGGTGGGTGGTATGGCAACCATCGCGGGCGGGGTACTCGCGGCGTATATTGCTTTTTTAGGGGGGTCCAGCGAGGCTGAAAAAATTTATTTTGCCAAGCACTTATTAACGGCTTCGATCATGTCTGCCCCTGCGGCCATAGTGATTGCCAAAATGCTCTATCCAGAAACCGAAGAAGTCGATCGTAAACTTGATGTTTCTAAAGAAAAAATCGGTACCAATGTGTTAGATGCCATAGCACGAGGAACCACTGATGGTCTTAAACTGGCCATTAATGTCGGGGCTATGCTTTTAGTATTTACGGCACTGATAGCTGTATTTAATTGGATTACAGTAGATTGGATTGGGGGACCCACGGGCCTCAACGAGCAAATTAATCAGCAAACTGCAGGCCGTTATACTGGGCTTTCACTCCAATATATTTTGGGGAATTTATTTGCTCCTGTGGCCTGGATCATCGGTGTTCCTGCAGCCGATATTGTCACTGTCGGGCAGCTTTTGGGAGAAAAAACAATTCTCAATGAATTCTTTGCCTATGCTTCTTTATCGGATTTAAAAAATAGCGGATTACTGACGTCAAATCGCTCTATTGTGATAGCCACGTATTCCCTATGCGGCTTTGCTAACTTTGCCTCTATCGGGATACAGATCGGCGGCATTGGTGGATTGGCCCCAAGCCAACAATCAAACCTGGCCAAGTTTGGCATCAAGGCCCTGATTGGAGGAACTGTGGCTGCCCTAATGACCGCGACTATAGCCGGTATGCTCATTGGTTAGTTTGCACAAATTCTGAACAGACATACGGATGATGATTTCAGAAACCTTATCCTAAGTACCCGTAGCGCAAAAAGCAATCTTAGAGGGTTGCGGTTGCGGTTAATAACTATTGATAAATGTGGCATTCCAGCGGGCATTTTCAGGAGGATGTTTTTTTATTTTTACGCTGATCTGAAGCTTCAAACTCAATGAAACAATACCACGACTTAGTGCGCCACGTGCTCGAGCATGGTGCTTTGAAAGAAGACCGGACTGGTACGGGAACCAAAAGCGTTTTTGGCTATCAAATGCGCTTTGACCTCAGCGAAGGTTTTCCCATGGTAACCACCAAAAAACTCCATCTGAAATCCATAATTTACGAGCTTTTATGGTTTTTAAAAGGCGATACAAACATTGGCTACCTTCAAGAAAACGGCGTGCGTATTTGGAATGAATGGGCTGATGACCAGGGCAATTTAGGCCCGGTCTATGGGCATCAATGGCGCAACTGGAACAGTGAAGAGATCGATCAAATCACGGAGGTTATCGAAACCTTAAAAAAGAACCCGGACAGTCGTCGTATGCTGGTCAGCGCCTGGAATCCATCAGTGCTTCCCGATACCAAAAAGTCCTTCGGGGAAAATGTGGCTCAAGGAAAAGCAGCCCTGCCTCCTTGCCATGCATTTTTTCAATTTTATGTGGCCGACGGAAAACTGTCGTGCCAGCTTTATCAGCGCAGTGCAGATATTTTTCTAGGGGTACCCTTTAATATTGCCTCTTATGCTCTTTTGACCCTGATGATGGCCCAGGTTTGTGGCTATGCCCCTGGAGATTTCGTGCACACCTTTGGCGATGCGCATATCTATAGCAACCATATGGAACAACTCGAATTACAATTATCTCGAGATCCTCGTCCACTGCCAAAAATGCATTTGAATCCTGAGATTAAAAATATTTTTGACTTCACCTTTGAAGATTTTACCCTGACGGATTACGACCCACATCCGCATATCAAGGGAGCTGTAGCCGTTTAGACATGTCCTTAAGAATTTTATAAAACACATCATCATGAGAAAATATATTATCGCAAGCCTTCTTATCCTCATTTCAAACGTTGTAATGGCCCAAGAATGGGGAACGGTAGATAAAAATAAGGTCACCATGAAAGAAATCGCTCCAGTGTGGGCGGGCTGTGAAGGTGAATCCGGCGCGGGGCTACAAAAGTGCTTTACCCAAAAGCTCACCCAGCATGTGGTCAAGAATTTTAAGTATCCAGCCGATGCCTATAAAAGCAATACCCAAGGCCGCGTTGTTGTAGAATTTATCATCAACACAGAAGGCATGGTAGAGATTAAAAACGTGAGCGGAGGAGCGCCTTCATTACAGGAAGAGGCGCGGCGTAATATAAGTTTGATCCCCAAAATGGTCCGACCTGGAATGCAGGCAGGCAAACCAAAAGCCATTCAATACACCGTTCCTTTTGATTTCAAAACAGGAAAATAGGCGTCCTTAGCAACAGAGCAACAGAGATAAAGAAGGCTTATGGTTACAATGATTGCAGCCCTTGGCGCGAATAACGAACTCGGCAAAGACAATGATCTAGTATGGCATTTGCCCGATGACTTTAAACGATTTAAATCCCTGACCACCGGGCATTGTATCATAATGGGGCGCAAAACTTTTGAGTCCTTCCCCAAATTACTCCCCAATCGCAAGCACATTGTTATTACGCGCAATACAGATTATTCCGTGCCAGAGGGCGTTGTTGTCGTGCAGAATATGAATCAGGCCCTAGAGAACTGCGCAGATGATCCACAACCTTTTATCATAGGGGGCGGAGAAATTTATCGCCTAGGTATGGATCATGCCGATTGTATGGAGCTCACCCATATCGAGGGCACATTTGATTGTGACACCTATTTCCCTGAAATAGATCACAAATTGTGGCAATGCGTTACGAGCGTGGCGCATGAAAAAGATGAAAAACACGACTACGCATTTCACTTTAATACTTATCACCGAAAAAAATAGTAAGACAATATTCAACTTATGAAGGCATACGTTTTTCCGGGCCAAGGCGCCCAATTTACAGGAATGGGTCAAGAACTATACGAGCAATCTGCCCTGGCCAAATCTCTTTTTGAGCAGGCAAATGAAATCCTGGGATTTGACATCACCAAAATTATGTTTGAAGGCAGTGCCGAGGATTTAAAAAAGACAGAAGTGACTCAACCGGCAGTATTTTTGCACGCGACTATACTCGCCCAAGTTTTGGGAGATGCTTTTCAACCCGATATGGTCGCAGGACATTCTTTAGGAGAATTTTCCGCACTCGTGGCTAATCAATGCCTGTCTTTTGAAGACGGACTCAAACTGGTCTCCCAGCGGGCGCAAGCCATGCAAAAAGCCTGTGCTCTAGAGCCGTCGACTATGGCGGCTGTTTTAGGTCTGGAAGATGCTGTGGTGGAGCAAATTTGTACTGAAACCCCAGGCACTGTAGTGGCTGCTAATTACAATTGCCCGGGTCAATTAGTGATTTCGGGAAGCGTGTCGGCGGTCGAGATGGCCTGTGTTAAGTTATCCGAGGCTGGCGCTCGCCGCGCCCTGATTTTACCAGTGGGTGGCGCATTTCACAGCCCACTTATGGCTCCGGCCCAAGATGAATTAGGTCAAGCCATAGAAGCCACTCATTTTGCCAAACCCATCTGCCCGGTTTATCAAAACGTGACGGCCTCTGCTGTAGTGGACCCAGCGGCCATCAAAAGTAATTTGCTGACGCAACTTACGGCGCCTGTGCGCTGGACACAAAGCGTTCAGCAAATGATGCAAGACGGAGCCACCCACTTTATTGAGGTAGGTCCAGGTAATGTTTTACAGGGATTGGTCAAAAAAATAAATCGCGAAGCGCAAACAGAAAAAGCCGAGTTATAACCCGCGGATACGCTTTTCCCAAGCCCAAGCCGAGGCAAGCGATGTGCTTAAATCACGCTGAGTAGACCAGCCCAAAACTTGAGTAGCCTTAGTGGTATCGGCATATACTGCAATCACGTCACCTGCGCGTCGGCCCACAATTTTATAGGGCAGCGTCACGCCAGTGGCCTCTTCAAAGGTCTTTATGACTTCCAGGACAGAATTCCCCTGACCCGTTCCTAAATTAAAAACCTCAACAGCTTCTAGCTGTGCTTTTTGAACCAGGCGATCCAGAGCCACAACATGGGCCTCGGCCAGATCCATCACGTGTATGTAATCGCGAATACAGCTCCCATCTGCCGTGGGATAATCATCGCCGAATACAGAAAGTTCTTGACGCAAGCCTGCCGCGGTTTGCGTAATAAATGGCACAAGGTTTTGCGGCACCCCTTTGGGAAGTTCCCCAATAAGTGCTGAATCATGAGCCCCTATAGGGTTAAAATAACGCAGCAAAATGGTGCGCAAGTCACTGACCTTGCACAGATCGTGCAGTATTTCTTCGGCGATTTGTTTGGTATTGCCATAAGGCGACAAGGCTCTTTTTATGGGTGCGGATTCATCTATGGGCAGTTTATCCGGCTCTCCATAAACCGTACAGGAAGAGCTGAAAATAAAATTATGCACCCCGTGGGCCACACAATTTTGTAGGACATAAACTAAGCCATTAATGTTGTTTTCGTAATAAAGCAGCGGATTTTCAACGCTTTCTCCGACCGCTTTACTCGCGGCAAAATGGATTACACCGTCGAATTTATGCTGGCTAAAAAGATTTTGTACCGCGTTTTTATCGCGTAAGTCTAACTCAATGAATTCGGGGGCAAACCCTAAGATTTGATTCAGCCCTTGGAGCACTTCGCGCTCAGAATTAGATAGATCATCTACAATCAATACCGAATAACCGCTCTGGTGTAGGGCCACCACGGTGTGGGAGCCGATATAACCTAATCCACCGGTCACGAGTATCTTACCCATGGCGCTGCTCTTTTATAAATTCAATCACCGTGCTGGTGATAAATTCAATTTGCTGGTCATCGAGT
>JALRAI010000057.1 GCA_023258055.1 Flavobacteriaceae bacterium
AGTTTTAACAAGTACTGAGGCGAAATCAAATCCATCTGAAATGGTAGTAGCGTAGTAGTTAGCCACACCTGGAACGATCTCATCCGGAGCCACAACGTAAGGAATAGATTTAATCACCGGTCCTTCACAAGCGGCTAGCGAAGCTGCTGCAGTGGAGAAACCGACATACTTGAGAAAATCCCGACGCGTGGTCGAAGAACGCTCAAGAGTTTCCTTATTCCCTAGGAATTGATCGGTCGGAATTGGTTCTGCAAATTCATTTTGCTTGAGGCTTTCCACCACAGCGCTTGCGGGGTTAAGTTCCTCAATACTTTTCCAATATTTCTTATTTGCTGCCATAATATGCGCTCTGAAAATTCTGATCTAATTTAGTAGTGACACTTACCACATTCTAGGCCGCCCATCTGCGCTGCCGTCAATTTATCTACTCCGTATTTCTTGGATAATTCCTCGTGTATGTGCTCGTAATATGCATTATCCTTTACTTGGATATTGGTTTCACGGTGACAATTGATACACCATCCCATGGTGAGCGGAGCGTATTGATACATGATTTCCATCTCCTCTACTGGTCCGTGACAGGTCTGACATTCAACGCCCGCTACTGTGACGTGTTGTGAGTGATTGAAATAGGCGAAATCCGGTAGATTGTGAATGCGAATCCACTGAACAGGTTGAGATTCTCCCGTGTAAGATTGAGTGTTTTCATCCCACCCAACCGCGGCGTATAATTTCTGGATTTCAGCATTGTAATCGACGCCGTATTCGTTTTTACCTTCAGCCAAAGTCTCTTCAGCCACCTCACCAATATTCTTGTGACAATTCATACAGACATTGAGTGAGGGGATCCCGGAATGCTTACTCTTGCGCGCCGAACTGTGACAATAGTTACAGTCAATCTGGTTATCACCAGCGTGGATTCGGTGCGAGTAATGGATCGGCTGCACTGGTTCGTAACCTTGATCTATACCCACTTGCATGAGGTAACCGTAAGCAAAATAACCAGAGGCTAACAAAAAGAATATAGCCGTAACGAGAACTAAAAATTGATTTTCAATAAACAATTTCCAAATCGGGGTACGTGCTGGCTTTTCTTCATAAACCACTCCATTGGCCTCAGCGATACGACGCAAAGTTTTGTTGACCAAAAACAACATGACCACCAAAAGCATGAATACAAGGGCCAAAACAGCCAATATGATATCGTTCGACACCCCACCAGAATTGGCTTCTGTCGTGGCTGTGGTTACAGCAGCAACAGCCGGTGCTTTCTTGGGGGTGTAAGTGTAAGCGATGATATTGTCAATATCTGCATTACTTAAGGCTGGAAAAGAGGTCATCACCGCCCCGTTGTATTCGTTGTAAATGGCATTGGCTTTGGCGTCTCCTGACTTAACCATTTCTTGGCTATTTTTAATCCAAGAATAAAGCCACTCGCGATCGTACTTATCACCCACCTGGAACAAGGCTGGTCCCGTAGCTTTTTTGTACAATTTGTGACACGCAGCACAGTTGGCGTTAAATAAATTTTCACCCGCAACAGTATCTACAGCCTGTGCCATAGGCAAGACAGTTGATGCATGTGCATTTGGAGTGAAAGAGAAGGCCAAAACTGTGAAGAGCAATAAAGACAACACCTTCGCAGTTACATTTCGGTAAGATACCTGTTCCATAGAATCAGTTAAATTATGGTCCATACAATTGAGGCGCAATAAGTTGTGAAAATCTGTGTTAAAACTACACTAATTGTCACCTAAAAATAACTGTGCAAAAGTACGTTATAAAGTCGATTTTGAAAATTATGTACTCCCCCTAAAAACTAATTTATAATTATTCTAAATAAAGAAAATGCAGGGGTGGGCATTTAAAATTTTACTTTTGCAATTCAAGGCCGAAATCATGTTGAATTCTTTAACCCTAGATCCGATTAAAATTCTTTTTTTAATCACATTCACATTCGCTTACCCCATGCATGCCCAAAAAGAAAATGTGCAGCGCGATGCAAGGGTTGATTCACTCCTAGCGATAAAAATTGATATGCAAAAAAAGCATCTCATGGGAGAAAATTACACCATTCAGCTCCACTCGGGAACCCTGGCAGATAGCCAAAGAATCATGGCTGATTTTCAAAATGCTTTCCCACAATGGCCGGTGCTTGTCCATTACGAAACCCCAAATTATAAAGTTTGGGCTGGAAATTTTAGCGTACGGCTCGGGGCGGATCAGGCCTTAAAATCTATTCGGCGCAAATTTCCTTCGGCCTTTATCTTTAAGCCTTCGCTCATGCGCAAGGAAATACAGACCACCACGCCGCAGGATTCAATAAACAAAAATAAGGGCCTTTAATCAGAAGTTTACTTGAGCTTCTTTTTGACTTCTACCTCTTGGAAGGCTTCTATAACGTCACCCTCATTGATGTCGTTGTAGTTTTTAATCTGCATCCCACAATCGTAGCCTTTTGAAACCTCTTTAACATCGTCTTTGAAACGTTTTAGGGAGTCCAAAACCCCGGTGTAAACCACAACACCTTCGCGAATCAGACGTACGCCAGAATTGCGGAAAATCTTGCCACTCAGCACCATACATCCCGCGACAGTACCGACTTTAGAAATCTTAAAGGTTTCTCGAATTTCAGCCGTTCCAGTGACCTCTTCACGAAGCTCAGGTGACAACATGCCTTCCATAGCGTCTTTCAGATCATTGATGGCGTCGTAGATAATTGAGTAGCTACGGATATCGATTTCCTCTTTGTCGGCCAGTTGACGAGCATTGCCCATCGGGCGAACGTTGAAGCCGATAATAATCGCATCTGAGGCAGAGGCAAGTAGTACATCACTTTCGGTAATGGCCCCGACGCCTTTGTGGATAATGTTCACTTGAATTTCCTCAGTAGACAATTTCAAGAAAGAATCCGTCAAGGCCTCAACAGAACCATCCACATCCCCTTTAAGTATGATATTGAGTTCTTTGAAGTCGCCTAAGGCAATTCGACGACCAATTTCATCCAGGGTAATATGTCTTTGCGTCCGCACGGACTGCTCGCGTTGCAATTGTGTACGTTTGGTGGCGATGGCTTTGGCCTCTCGCTCATCCTCAAACACATTAAACTTATCTCCTGCTTGCGGCGCTCCATCTAAACCTAAGATCGATACTGGTGTCGCTGGCCCTGCTTCTTTTACCACATGACCGCGCTCATCGTGCATGGCTTTAACTTTACCACTGTGTTGACCTGCTAGTACAAAGTCTCCCACACGAAGGGTTCCTCCTTGCACGAGTATGGTGGATACATATCCGCGACCTTTGTCTAAGAATGCCTCTACGACGGTTCCATTGGCCAGTCTGGTTGGGTTAGCCTTGAGCTCTAACAATTCAGCTTCAAGCAACACTTTTTCAAGCAGTTCAGAAACCCCTTGTCCCGTTTTGGCCGAAATATCTTGTGACTGTACTTTACCGCCCCAATCCTCTACAAGAAGATTCATATTGGCTAATCCCTCTTTGATTTTGTCGGGATTCGCATTCGGGCGATCTATTTTATTAATAGCAAAGACAATAGGCACCCCCGCAGCTTGTGCGTGCGCTATAGCTTCTTTGGTTTGCGGCATGATGTCATCATCTGCGGCAATTACGATAATCGCTAAGTCGGTCACTTGAGCCCCTCGAGCACGCATGGCGGTAAACGCCTCGTGACCCGGGGTATCCAAAAACGTTATTTTTTGACCTTCAGGTAAAGTAACCCCATAAGCCCCAATGTGCTGGGTAATTCCTCCTGATTCTCCGGCGATTACATTTTCTTCACGGATGTAATCCAAAAGCGAGGTTTTACCGTGATCCACATGTCCCATGACCGTCACAATTGGCGCGCGCTCTTTCAAGTCTTCTGGAGCATCGGCCTCTTCTTGAATGGCCTCTTCAATATCTGCAGTCACAAATTCTACATCAAAGCCAAATTCTTCCGCAACAATCGAGAGCGTTTCCGCATCTAATCGCTGGTTCATGGTCACCATCATCCCTAGGGACATACAGGCAGAAATAATCTGAGTGACCTGAATATTCATCATGGTCGCCAATTCGCTCACGGTGACAAACTCGGTCACCTTGAGGAGTTTACTGTCCGCCTCGAGTTGTGCGAGTTCTTCCTCCGACTTTTGACGGTGGCTGTCTCTTTTTTCGCGACGATATTTGGCGCCTTTACCTTTAGAGGACTTTCCTTGAAGTTTTTCCAGGGTTTCACGCACCTGTCTTTGTACTTCCTCCTCACTTGGCTCCTCTTTGGTGATTGGTCCACGCCCTCTTCCGGGTTTTTGACCACCTTTTACGCCCCCTGCATCTTTGCTGATACGGCGACGCTTGCCTCGTTTTTCACGAGGGTCTTTGGATTTATCTTCCGTCTTGCGCTCAGGCTTTTTAAACTGAGACAAATCGATGGTTTCTCCGGTAAAGTTTGGTCCGTCGAGTTTTTTGTATTGGGTTTTTACAGGGGTGTCGTCCGCACTCTCTTCTACAGGCTCTGCTGGCGCCTTAGGGGCCTCTGGTTTTTCCTCTTTTGGCGTCGGGATCTTTTCCGCCTTCTGCTCGACTACCTTTTCTTCAACTGCAGGAGTCGGCTCTTCTACTTTTGCCACCTCTGGCGCAGCTTTTTTCTTGGGCTCCAAGTCAATCTTGCCCAACATTTTTGGTCCAGTAAGTTTAGATTCGGCCTTGACTACCTCTGGGGCAGGGGCAGGTTTTTCTTCCTGTTCTTTTTCGAACTCTTGACGCAGTTCTTCTTTTTCTTTGCGCTTTTCTTCACCGACTTCTTTAGCCTCTACCTTTTTGGATTTATCGGTCTGAAATTCAGCCAATAAAATCTGGTATTCCTCGTCAGAAATTTTGGTGGTTGGACGTGCCTCCACGACATACCCTTTGGCCCCCAAAAATTCCACCGCACGGTCCAGTGAAATATTGAATTCTCTTAAAACCTTATTTATTCGAATCGTTTTACCTTCAGCCATAAAATGCTTTTCCTATTCATTTTTCTCGAATTCTCGTGTAAAAGTAGTCAACATTGGCCTACTCTTCAAATTCTTCTTTCAATATATTGACCACCTCAATGATTGTCTCTTCTTCTAAATCGGTACTGTTTACCAAAAATGAAAGATCTTTTTCTAACACACTTTTGGCCGTATCCAAACCGATTTTCTTAAACTCATTAATGATCCAAGTTTCGATTTCATCAGAGAATTCTGTAAGCTCAACATCCTCCTCAGCGCCTTCGCGCAATACATCGATTTCATATCCCGTGAGCTGACCTGCCAAACGGATATTGTGCCCGCCGCGACCGATAGCCTTAGACACTTCTTCTGGTTTGAGAATAACTTCCACGCGCTTGTGTTCTTCGTCTATGGTAAGCGAAGTCACCTTTGCTGGACTCAGTGCACGTGTGATAAACAAATTAGTGTTGTTGGTAAAGTTAATCACGTCGATATTCTCATTGCCGAGTTCACGAACAATTCCGTGAATACGTGATCCTTTCATCCCCACACAAGCGCCTACTGGATCGATACGGTCGTCATAAGAATCTACCGCAACTTTTGCTTTTTCACCCGGGATACGCACTACTTTTTTCACGGTAATAAGGCCGTCAAAAACTTCGGGGATTTCTTGTTCAAATAGTTTTTCAAGGAACAAAGGATTCGCTCGAGACATAATGATGGCTGGCTTATTTCCTTTGAGTTCCACGCTTTCAATGATTCCGCGCACATTATCGCCTTTTCGGAAGAAATCCGATGGAATTTGTTTGTCCTTGGGCAAAATAATTTCGTGCCCCTCATCGTCAAGCAAAATCACCGCACGATGTCTGATGTGATGCACCTCAGCGGTGTAAATCTCTCCTTCGAGGTCCTTGAATTGCTTGTAAATATTTGTATTGTCGTGCTCGTGAATTTTGGCGATCAGATTTTGACGCAAGGCCAAAATAGAACGACGTCCTAAATCCATGAGCTTAACCTCTTCAGATACGTCCTCTCCAATCTCGAAATCTTCTTCAATTTTACGCGCTTCGGATAGAGAAATTTCCTCATTGGGGTCCTCTACCTCACCATCGGCAACCACCACACGATTACGCCAGATTTCCATATCTCCTTTATCTGGGTTGATGATGATGTCAAAGTTATCATCACTTCCGTATTTCTTTTTTAAGGCATTTCGAAATACATCTTCCAAAATAGCCATCAGCGTAACGCGATCAATAAGTTTGTCGTCCTTAAACTCTGAAAACGATTCAATTAACGCTAAATTCTCCATAATAAATTCATTAAAATTTAATCATAACTGTGGCGCGGATTACCGCATCAAAAGCAATTTCCTGCTCTTTTTGAATTTTGACATAACCCTTTCCAACGGGTTTTTTTTCTCGCACTTGATAACTCAGGGTAAAGGCTTGGTCGCCAATAGAGGTCAACTCCCCTTCGACTTCCTGATCTTCGAGTTTCACCTTTAACCATCGGCCAATATTTTTCTTGTATTGACGCGCCATGGTCAAGGGTTCAGTCACCCCGGCAGACAAGACCTCAATTGAAAAGTCCCAAGCTTCACGATCTAGGTTGTGTTCTACCGCCCGTGAAATATCGATACAGTCTTGAACGCGCACGCCTTGATCACCATCAATAATTATTTTAATGTGATTTTCATTATTGATCTCCCAATTGATCAGAAACAAATCAGGGCGCTCAACAAGGGCATCGGTCAATAAAGTTTCTACCTGTGCTTTCATAAAATTCAGTCTATAAAAAGAGGGGACTCCCGTCCCCTCTCATTTGTACTGCGATAAATGCGTTGCAAATATACTTTATATTTTTTTGACGGCCAAATAAAACAACGGCTCAAGTCATCAAAAAACCCCAGCATGTTTGCTGGGGTTTTGTTGGCCTACTAGGGCTCGAACCTAGACTCTTCTGAACCAAAATCAGACGTGTTGCCAGTTACACCATAGGCCAATGGGGTAATGTGGCGGCAAATTTATAACAAACTTTGGGTTGCACAAATAAAATTTTTTAAATTTTTAACGCCCAAACTGAGCCGGCCCGACCAACCCCTTCACGAATTATTGCTAAATTCGCAACATCACTAAATCGCCTTGAATATGCGCGCCTTTAATTTTCAAAAATGGAATCAAATCGTCGGCTGGAGCGTCTTTGTTGTGGCACTCACAACTTATTGGCTTACGGTCGAACCTACTGTGAGTTTTTGGGATGCTGGCGAATACATAACCACGGCGAGTAACCTAGAAGTGGGTCACCCTCCAGGGGCACCCCTATATCAAATACTCGGGGCCTTTTTCTCAATTTTTGCCTTAGAAGCTGAAAACGTGGCCCTAACCATCAACTTAATGTCGGTCTTTGCCAGTGCGTTTACCATACTCTTTTTGTTTTGGTCTTTGAGCCTATTACTGAGACAAGTTCGCGACCCAGAAAAAGAGTTGGATGCCCCCAGTGGTTGGGCCATAATCGGCAGTTCTGCTGTAGGTGCCTTGGCCTTTACGTTTACCGATAGCTTTTGGTTCTCGGCAGTTGAGGCAGAAGTTTATGCTGCAGCTGCCTGTATCATGTCTATATTATTTTATTGTGGATTGCGTTGGCAAGCCGATATGCACTCACCAAGAGGGAATCGTTGGTTAATTTTGATCGCTTTTATCGTAGGGCTCTCTTTTGGGATTCACTTTATGGGGCTTTTGACCATTCCGGCAATTGGATTCCTTTATTTCTTCAGAACTACCCCAAAGGTTACCCCAAAAAACTTCATCGTCGCCAACATAGTTGTGGTAGCAGTACTCCTTTTTATTTTTAAACTCTTACTGCCATGGACCTTGAAATTTTTCAGTGCCATGGAGCTGTTTTTTGTCAATACGTTGCGCCTGCCCTTTAATTCAGGGACCATATTTGCCGCTTTATTATTTATCGGCTTATTTTATTGGGGCCTTAAAATCACTCGAGCCAAAGGACAAGTCTGGGGCAATACCCTGCTGCTGTGCGTGCTTTTTATTTTTATTGGTTTTTCGAGCTGGCTCATGCTCCCTATTCGAGCCAATGCCGGTACAGTAATCAATGAAAACAACCCTAACAATGCTCGAGAACTATTGGCCTATTACAATCGTGAACAATACCCAGAAACTCATTTGTTTTACGGGCCGCAGTTTACTGAAATTTACGCCGGACTGGATCCAGATAATCCATACAAAGACGACAAACCCAAATACGAAAAGGACCCAGTTCAAAAAAAGTACATCGTGGTGAATGAGTGGGAAAACGCCGCTCAAAATACAGACGATGCCCATAAAGCACTCCTGCCTAGAATGTGGAGCTCAGAACACGCTGCGAACTATATGCAATATACAGGTGGATTGGAATTTGCTATAAAACGCGCTTATCGCTCGGAACAACGTCTGGTTCAAGAAGTAGATAAGTTTAAGGAGGCCCACCAGCAGGGTCTGGTCTCTACAAAAGAATACCACGAGTTTTTAAATCGCTTCAGCCCATTTTTGGATATAGAAAAGCCGAGCTTTTTTGACAACATTAAATTCATGTTTGTCCATCAGTTCGGTTATATGTATTGGCGCTACTTTATGTGGAACTTTGTGGGGCGTCAAAACGATATTCAAGGACAGGGCGACAGTCTCCATGGCAATTGGCTCAGTGGTATTGACGCCATTGATCAGATGCGTTTGGGTAATCAAGACGTACTACCCTCGGATTTAAAAAACAACAAAGCCCGAAACACCTACTATTTTTTACCTCTACTTCTAGGGGCCTTGGGATTAGCCTTTCACTACCGCAAGGACAAAAAGAGTTTTTGGGTGTTGATGGTCTTCTTTTTGTTCACGGGTCTAGCCCTTAAAGTTTATCTCAATGAGCGACCCTATGAACCTCGGGAGCGCGATTACGCCATCGTAGGATCTTTTTATGTGTTTGCCCTATGGATGGGTTATGGTGCCTATGCGCTTGTGGATTGGCTGCAACAAAAATCGTTTAAAAAACTGAGTTTGCCCATAGGCGTAGGTCTTGCCATGCTTGCAGGACCAGTACTTCTGGCAACCCAAAACTGGGACGACCACGATCGTTCAGGCCGATATACGGCTAACGCCATGGGTAAAATGTATTTGGATTCTTGCGACCCCAACGCCCTACTATTTACCATAGGAGACAACGATACTTTTGCCCTTTGGTATCAACAAAATGTCGAGCACTACAGGCAAGATGTGCGCATCATCAATACGAGTCTGTTTCAAACCGACTGGTACATCGATGACATGAAAAAACAAGCCTTCACCAGTGCACCCATCCCCTCACAGCTCAAACACGAGCAATACCGATATGGGGTAAGGGACGTGATTGCTTATCAGGAAACCCTGCGCGATACGGTAGACATTAATACCTGGATGAATTTTGTGGCCAGTGAAGACCTGCGCTTTAAGGTGGAGCTCAACAGCGGCCAATTCATCAATGCCTTTCCTGCCAAAGTGGTGCGTATTCCTGTTGATAAAGAGGCCGTACTGCGCAACGGCATAGTTCCCGCCAAGGATGCAGATTTGATTGTGCCCTACATTGACATACAGCTCAAGGGGGACTTTATCTATAAAAATCGATTACTCATGCTGGATATCATCGCTAACAATAATTGGGAACGGCCCATTTATTTTAGTGGAGGGGCATTTGGCGATGACGACTACCTCTGGATGAAGGACTATTTGCAACTCGATGGGATGGTTTACAAGCTGGTCCCCATTAAAACGCCTGTAGACCCGAGAAATCCTTACGAAATGGGCCGAGTAGACGCCGAAAAAATGTATGATATCGTGATGTCCTGGGATTGGGGCGGCAGTGGAGACCCAGAGATTTACCACGATACTGAAACGCGCAGAAACGGGATAACTTACAGGAGTAATCTAGCACGTTTGGCCGATGAACTGGTCCGCCAAAAAGATTACGAAAAGGCTGAGCAGGTTTTAGATCTCGCCATGGAAAAAATGCCTGTGGATCTCTTTGAGTACTACTCCCTCTTGGATCCTTTTGTCTGGAATTATTACGCTATTGGCCAAGAAGAAAAAGCGCGAAAAGTCTATGAGCAAACGGCTCAGATTCATCGGGAATACCTCCAATACTACGCTTCGTTAGACATCAGTGATCAAATCGGCAATTTAGAGGAAATCTACAGTAAGATGAATCAATACGAAGGACTGGTTCTTTTTGTCTATGCTTACGATGAGCCTGCTTATTATATGGAGCAACGTCAAAAATTCATGGACGATGTTGCCGAATTTAAGGCCCTATTTGAGCGTGTTGGGGTGGATATTGAAAAGGAGTTTTTACAGACTGAACCTCGCGAAACCTCTCGGGATTTTGATCCCATGATGGATTCCATTTTCCCAGAGGATCCGGCCGACGAGTCCAACTAAGCCATGGACGCTGGAATAGCCAAACCTAAAACCCATTATGCGCTGGTTTAAAGTTCCCTTTTGGATACCCTGGCTCATGCCCTATAGAATTTGGCGAGGTCCACAGCACGACCACCAAGGCCGTCCCTGCGTCTACCTCACTTTTGATGATGGACCCATCCCAGAAGTTACCCCATGGGTCCTGGACAAGCTCGAGGCTTATGGGGCTAAAGCAACATTTTTTTCTATCGGAGACAACGCCTTGCGCTATCCTGAAATTCTGCGGGATATTTTAAAGCGAGGACACACTATAGGCAATCACACCCAATCGCATTGCAAGGGCAACGAGACCTCAAGAGAAAAGTACCTCGAGCAGGTTCAGGCCTTTCACAATGCAACTCAGTTAAGAACCAATTTATTTCGTCCCCCTTACGGCAGAATAACTTCTGGGCAAGCCTCGAGTTTAACAAAGCTTGGGTATCGCATTGTCATGTGGGATATTTTGAGCTATGATTGGCAAAAAGAATTACCTGCTCAGACTATTTATGCCCAGCTCAAGAAGCATTTGCGCCCTGGCAGTATTGTAGTTTTCCACGACAGCCTCAAGGCTGAAAAAAATCTACGCCAGGTATTGCCCAAAATATTGGAACACATCAATAAACAAGGGATGGTAATGGCAGCGCTTGGTTCAGATTAGACGTACTCTTTGACCAAACCGATCAAGGTGTTGGCATCTTGCTCTCCGCTTTTGCGCCATTTCATTTCCCCGTTTTTGTAGATCATCAGGGTCGGTAAGCCTTTAACGCGAAGTGCCTCTGAGAGCTCTTCGTTTTTTTCCACATCAATTTTGATGACTTTGGCCTTATCACCAAGAGCGGCGGCTACGTCTCTCAAGACGGCGTGCATTTCTTGACAGGCTTGGTCCCAATCTGCGTAAAAGTCTAGCAGTACAGGAACAGGAGTCTCTATTATTTCACCAAATTTTGACATAATCGTTAGTGATAAATTTGATACAAAGATAGCATTTCCAGTGAATTAGGCGGATTTTGGACCTTTTTTCAATTGAATAACACTCACCTCAGGTTTGATTCCCACGCGCCCTGGATACCCAATAAACCCAAAACCGCGGTTAACGTTTAGAAATTTTTCGTTGCGTTTGTAAATCCCGGCCCAAAACGGGTAGCGATATTGTACTGGACTCCATTTAATGAGCCCTGGGATATCGACGCCAAATTGCATCCCATGGGTATGGCCCGATAGGGTCAAATGAATTTTCATTGGATGGTCTTTGA
>JALRAI010000058.1 GCA_023258055.1 Flavobacteriaceae bacterium
TACGGCCTTAATGGCCTGTGCCACAGCAGTCGGCGCTGTCTTTTTTATAGCATCTGCCAGTTTGTGAGCCCCATCCATGAGCTCTTCTGGCGGGTATATGTGATTGACCAGCCCCATTTCATATGCACGCTCTGCACCGATCATGCCCGCGGTACAAATCAGCTCTAAGGCTCTGCCTTTGCCGATGAGCTGGGCGAGTCTTTGTGTACCTCCATAACCCGGGATCAGTCCTAGCGAGGTCTCTGGTAACCCCATTTTTGCCGTAGTGCTAGCAACACGCATGTGTGCCGCCATAGCCAGTTCCAAACCGCCCCCAAGGGCATAACCATTAATGATGGCAATGACCGGTTTGTGGGCATGAGCCACTAAATCAAAAAGAAGCTCTTGACCTTTGGCGGCTAAGTCTTTTCCTTGTTCAGGATTAAAGTCAGCAAACTCCGCTATGTCCGCCCCAGCCACAAATGCCTTTTCACCCTGTCCTTTAATCATGATTACTCGAACTTCTGCATCGGCTAAGGCCTCAGTGATCGCTTGATTCAAAGCCAGAATCGTCTCCCGATTCAAGGCGTTGAGTTTGTCAGGTCGGTTGATGGTTAATAGACAGCTACCTGAAAAATCTTCTCGCAGCACAAATTGTTGATGGTCAGCCATATTTGATTTGTTACCGAGGGTGAGGTTGCCCTCCTAAAATTATGGCTAAAGGTATTAAATAAATCAAGCTTTTGGAAACTGCATGACAAAGGCCACTCCACCTTCTTTGGGCTCAAGTATATCGATGGTTCCGCCGTAGGAAAGTACGATTGTTTTTACCATGGCCAGTCCTAGGCCCATACCCTTAGTTTTTGTGGTGAATTTTGGCTCAAACACGCGACTTTTAACCTCCTGACTAATCCCGGGGCCATTATCGCGGATACTCAATGTGACATTATGAGCATCATCGGTGAGGCTTATTTGAATTTCCGGGTTTTTGATTTGACTTTCCTTCAGCGATTGAAGACTGTTTTTAATTAAGTTCGTAACGACTCGATTGAGCTGATTTTTATCAAAGTTCAATGTGATCGCGCGCTCAGGAGCGGAAAATTCAATGAATGAGGCATCAAAAACTTCAACGGTGCGCTTTATGGTTTCGGCCAGTTCAATGCGATGGATATTTTGTTCGGGGAGTTTGGCATAGGTCGCAAAGGCCGAAGCAATATCACTCATGGTATCGATTTGCTGGATCAGCGAGGCGCTAAACTCTGCTATTTTATTGTTGATCTCTGGGTCCTGAGGATCAAACTTGCGCTGAAAACTTTGGACACTAAGACGCATGGGCGTCAAAGGGTTTTTGATTTCGTGAGCTACCTGTTTGGCCATCTCACGCCATGCTGCTTCGCGTTCGCCTTGGGCGAGTTGGACAGCACTTTGTTCCAGGGCTTCAATCATATTGTTATAGGCCTCTACCAGTTTACTGATTTCGCTCGAAACATTTGACTCAATTTCAATTTTTTGATTTTGACCCAAAAGTTGGGTGGAGGTCAGGCGCTGGCTGATGCTTTGGAGACTTCTGGTAATATATTGGGACAGGGCGTAGGCGATAGCGATTGAAATAAGGAGCATCACACCATAAAGAATACTCATGCGCAAAAGATTTTCATTGAGCTCTTTGGCCATAAACCCATCGTCTGCAATGTAGGGCAAATGCACAATTGCGATAGGTTCAAAGGTGTCGGACAATAAAAAGGAGTATGAACTCTGATAATGTTCACCCTCGCGATTAAACGATTGTACCAAATGCTCGTCTTGGTTTTTCTTTAGGGCCTGAATAAGATCTGGACCTAAAGCTTTTTGGGCCAGTGAATCTGGAGTTTTGTTTTGAGAACTCAAAATCATTTGACCCTGAGGACTGTAAAGCTCAATATCCAAATTATGGATATCCTTAATCTCGTAAATTTTGTTGTAAAAAATGTATTGAAGCGCCTCTGTTTCTTGGGGATATGGGCTATTTTTTAAAACGTAATTCAGGTTTTGTTTGATGTTTTGCTCTTTGCGCAAAAGGCGTTCGCGATGATAATCGTTGGCCTCCTCTTTGTACTGAATAACTGTTAGGATCGCTAAACCAATAAAGGTGAGGACCAAAACCAACAACATGGCAAAAAATATGCGAAAACGCAGTGATTTGTACAAAGACATCTTTTATATTTTAGGTTTTATTGGCCAGCCAAAACCCGACTAGGGCCGTGGTCATTGACGCAATAATAGTGCCAGAAACCCACTGAAAACTGTCTTTCAGCCCCATCAGAAATAAGAAGAAAACCCCAAAGGTTGCCCCAAACGCGACAAGCCGAGCCCAGCGTTTAGGACTTATTACCGCATCTTGACTTGAGGACTGTCGTACGCGTTTGTAAAGCAGGTGACACCGAATGTGAAAGGCCACCAAAACGATAACCACTAGGAGTTTGACTTGCATCCAAACATCAGCCAAATGAAACAATCTCAGGTGAAGCATAGCCATACCTGTAATCATCCCAATGATCATACTGGGCCAAGTAGCGTAATTCCAGAAATTCATGGCCATTTGCCTTGTTTTATTGTTACCATCGCCACTTAATTTGCCTGCTAAGGAGAACATCCCAGAAGTATAAATCAAACCTGAAATCCAAATAAGCACAAACAACAAGTGCAGGGTTTTTAAATAGTAATAAGTCATAGCTACTTTATTAAAATTAAGGCCATTTTAAGAGCCTGCACGGGATTATTTTACAAACAAATAATCCAAATTCATTTGACGGAAGGCCTCATTAAAGGCTTTAATCTCGTCGCTAATTAGGGCGTCAAATTTATTTAATTCCATGTCGATCGCCTTAGTTAGTTCATTTTTTACCGCCACGTCTTGCTGGGTCGGCGGGAAATCATCCATCCCCACTAGTGCATTCAGGTGCGCGAGTTTATTAGTGAGTTTAATAGGGAAATTCAGGGGGTCTTGTCCACTGCGATTCTTGGTTTGGTAGAGTGCCTCTTCTATGGCCGTGAGTTCTTTGCTCAAATTGTCGGCATTCTCTAGTAATGAGGCAAGGTCTGAAGAACCGCTATAGCGCTCTTTAAATGCCTTGAGCTGGGCGTTGACATCGCGTATTTTTTTGATGCTCTTATGGGCCTTATCGACTGTGGCATTTACCGAGCTGATGAATTCAAATTGCCGCTGCATACCCGCTAGATCAGTTTCCGAATTGGGATCGGCCAGGACATTAAATTGGCGACGCATGACCTCATCACCCACTTGAAGCACCACAGCATAAACCCCGGGCACCGCTTTTGGGGCTTCAGTGCTGGCCCACCAAAGGATCATGCCGTCCAAACGCTCTGCCCCTTGGCCTTGAAGGTCCCAGACCATCATATTATGACCTTTTTTAACCTCGAGTTTATTCTTCTTGTCTTTATTGCTAAAGCGTTGTATCGTATCGTTGTTCAAGGTTAAAAAGCTCAGACTGACCTCCGAATTTTCTGGATCGGCCACGGTGTAGTAGACCATCACCCCATTAGGGTGATTAGTTCCTTGAGTGAGAGAACCGCTTCTTGAGCGTCCACCCATGCGATAGGCATCCTTTGGTTTGAACAAGAAATTAGCATTCCCTTTGGCGTTGCCGAGCTGATGCAATACGCTCAAATCATCAATCATCCAAAGGCTGCGCCCCTGAGTGGCTACAATCAGGTCATTATTCTTGAGGGCCAGATCGGTAATGGGCACTTGAGGCAGGTTCAATTGAAATTTCTGCCACTGAGCACCGTCGTCAAAGGACACGTACATCCCGGCTTCGGTTCCGGCATACAGCAGCCCGCGCTGGGTTAAATCTTCGCGAAGCACTCGGGTGAAATGTTCGCTTTCAATGCCCTTGGTGATGCGTTTCCAGCTCGCCCCATAATCACTGGTTTTGTATAAATAGGGGGTGTAATCTCCGAGTTTATAGCGGGTCCCAGCAACATAGCAGGTTCCTGGTTCATGACGGGAAGGTTCAATACTATTGACCATCATCCACTCGGGCCAGTCTGGGGTGACGTTTGTCCAACTTTTTCCACCATCCTGAGAGACGTGCAGCAAACCGTCATCGCTACCGGTGTAAAGCAGGCCTTCTACTAGTGGCGACTCGGCCGCAGCAAAAATGGTACAGTAATATTCTACAGAAGTGTTGTCTTGGGTAATGGGTCCGCCAGAAGAGCCCAATTTAGTGGGGTCATTTCTGGTTAAATCCGGACTGATGAGCTGCCAAGAGGCTCCCTGATCGGTCGAGGCATGAAGGTGGTTTGAAGCGGCGTATATTTTCTTCGGATTGTGCGGCGAAAAGAAAATTGGGAAATTCCACTGAAAGCGGTATTTAAAATCTTCTGCGCCATGCCCCATGGGGTTGTCTGGCCAAACACTCACGCTGCGCACCGTGTTTTTTTGATGATTATATCGGGTCAAAAAGCCGTCATAGCTTCCGCCGTAGACAATATCATTATTTTCAGGATCTACCGCAATATGGGCACTTTCTCCACCAGCAGTTTCTTCCCAATCGTCCTCTGAAATACTGCCTGATTCAGTGCGATGTCTGATGCGGATCGTTGAGTTGTCTTGCTGTGCCGCATAGATGCGATAGGGGAAGGCATCATCTGTGGTCACACGGTAAAATTGAGCTGTGGGTTGATTGTGATAAGTGCTCCAAGTTTCTCCTCCGTCATAAGTTACTTGAGCGCCACCATCATCCCCCATAATCATGCGATTGGGGTCTTCTGGAGCAATCCATAAATCGTGATGGTCCCCATGGGGGGCATTGCTCGAGGAGAATGTTTTTCCACCATCGGTGCTTTTGTGATAGCGCACGTTTAGCACATAAACGGTCTCAGGGTCTTGAGTATCGGCAAAAATCCTTGTGTAGTACCAGGCCCGTTGGCGTAAATTGCGATCGCTGTTCAGGAGTTTCCAGCTTTCTCCGCCATCCTCACTGCGATAGACCCCACCTTTTTCTTTATGCTCTACCATAGCCCACAAACGCTCGCTGTTACTTGGAGAAACTGTGATTCCGATAATGCCCAAGGTCCCTTGAGGAAAGCCTTTACTTGTCGAGATTTCGGTCCAAGTCTCCCCGTAGTCTGTACTTTTCCAAAGCGCTGAACCCGGTCCTCCACTGCTCAAACTATAGGGCGTACGGCGTACATTCCAGGTGGAGGCATAAAGGACTCTGGGATTATTGGGATCTATGATGAGGTCCGTTGCCCCAGCGTTTTCATTGGCAAAAAGTACGCGCTTCCACTGTTTGCCGCCATCGGTACTTTTGTATACCCCACGTTCTGGTGTGGGTTTATATAAATCTCCGAGCACCGCTGCGTAGACGACCTGATGATCATTGGGGTCTACCACTATGCGCGGTATGTGTCGGCTTTTAAGCAGGCCGGCAAACGTCCATGTTTTTCCGGCATCCTCACTTTTCCACATCCCAAAACCAGAAGAGACATTACCGCGCACGGTTTGTTCCCCTCCGCCGGCATAGAGTACATTGGGGTCACTTTTTGACACCGTAATGGCCCCAATAGAACCGCCAAAATATCCGTCTGATATATTTTCCCAGTGCCTCCCACCGTCATTTGTTTTCCAAACACCGCCCCCAGTAGCCCCAAAATAAAATAGATTCGGTTTTCCAGGGACACCAGCCACCGCAGCACTTCGTCCCCCACGAAACGGTCCGATTTCTCGATAGGTAAGGGCATCGAAAAGGGCAGGGTCATAAGTTTGCCCCAATGATGAAATTACTGAAGTGAAAAAGACAAAGACAAAACTGAAAAAACGAATGTTGAGGTTCATCGACTTTAATTTTTGGATTGAGGACTAAATATAAGCAAAATTGGGTGCCACCACCCACATTTAGCCTTTTTTCGGGCATTATTGTGATGGGTATTTTTACAAAGTGAGCTACAAAATTTTTTGTCCGAACGGCCCTTTAAAGGGGCCTGACAGTAAGTACAAGATTTAATCATACCTACAAGCTAATCACAGAGGTCTGTTTGAGGCAAAACTTTGTCGTGCGCATCCTTAAAAAGCCCTGCGAATTTAAAAATTAGCCCCTGGGGCTTTAAGGCCGATTATTTCTGCAAAATTTCTTACTTTCGCTACCTTTTACGGGCCCTGTGAATCTGGGCCAAAAGAATTTGGGAATAATGAGTGTTAAATTCAAGGAATACAAGGGGTTAAATTTGCCGGAATGTGCCGAAAATATACTCGATTTTTGGCGTGAAAAATCTGTGTTTGAGCAGAGTATTCAGCAGCGTGAGCAGGCCACTCCTTTTGTGTTTTTTGAAGGTCCCCCTTCGGCCAATGGAATGCCAGGGATTCATCACGTAATGGCCCGAACCATTAAAGATATTTTTTGTCGTTATAAAACCCAAAAAGGCTTCCTTGTAGAGCGTAAAGCTGGATGGGATACCCATGGATTGCCTATCGAGCTTGGGGTCGAAAAAGAATTGGGCATCACTAAGGAGGATATCGGTAATACGATTTCCGTAGAGGAATATAATGAGGCCTGTCGCAAGGCCGTTATGCGCTATACCGATGTATGGAACCAACTTACCGAGCGCGCCGGCTATTGGGTGGATATGACTCAGCCCTATGTCACTTACGAGCCAAAATACATGGAATCCGTCTGGTGGCTCTTAAAACAGATCTACGACAAGGGACTTTTGTACAAAGGCTATACTATTCAGCCCTACTCTCCTAAAGCGGGAACGGGTTTAAGCTCTCATGAGCTAAATCAGCCAGGGACTTATCAAGATGTTACGGACACCACAGTTGTAGCGCAATTTAAAGCCATCGAAGAATCCTTGCCTCAGGCACTCAAAGGATTTAAAGAATTACATTTTTTGGCTTGGACCACCACGCCATGGACCTTGCCCAGTAATACGGCACTTACCGTAGGTCCAAAAATTAATTATGTCGTAGTTAAGACTTTTAATCAATATACAGGAGCCCCAGTCCACGTGGTTTTGGCCGAGGCATTGGTGGCTAAAGTGTTCTCAGGAAAGTTTGAACTTGTAGAAGAGATTCAGGAGCACCTCGCACTCGATCCTGCGGCTAAAAAAACCCCTTATTGTATCGTGGCTCATTTGAGCGGTGCCGAAATGGTGGGCGCCCGTTATGAGCAGCTCATGCCCTACGTCTTACCTTATGAGCATCCAGAAAATGCCTTTAGGGTGATTGCGGGGGACTTTGTAACCACAGAAGACGGTACCGGTATTGTGCATACCGCCCCGACCTTTGGTGCCGATGATGCCAAGGTGGCCAAAGAAGCCAGCCCTGAAGTGCCTCCCATGTTGGTCAAAGATCAGGACGGCCAATTAGTGCCACTGGTTGATTTACAGGGACGTTTCCGTGATGAGGTGAGCGATTTTGCTGGCCACTACGTCAAAAACGAATATTATCCCGAAGGGGAAGCTCCTGAGAAAAGTGTCGATGTCGAAATTGCCATCAAACTTAAAATCGAAAATAAAGCCTTCAAGGTTGAAAAATACGTCCACAGTTATCCGAATTGCTGGCGCACGGACAAACCCATATTGTATTATCCACTAGATTCATGGTTTATTAAGGTCACTGATTTTAGAGACCGCATGTACGCCTTGAATCAAGACATAAATTGGAAGCCCAAAGCCACAGGTGAAGGGCGTTTTGGCAACTGGCTAGCCAGCGCCAATGACTGGAACCTTTCCAGATCGAGATTTTGGGGGATCCCTTTGCCGATTTGGCGCAGTGAAGACGGAAGGGAAACCCGATGCATCGGTTCAATTAAGGAGCTGAAGGAAGCTATGGCTGAATCTTTAAAAGCAGGCCATATGACCGAGGATATTTTTGCCTCATTTGATCCTTCAGACTTGTCAGAAGAGAATTATGCAAAGGTAGATTTACACAAAAGTCATGTGGATAAAATCGTCTTGACGGCCTCTAACGGAGCGCCGATGTATCGCGAGAGTGATTTGATCGATGTTTGGTTTGACAGTGGAAGTATGCCCTATGCGCAGTGGCATTACCCCTTTGAAAACAAGGAAAAAGTCGAGCAAACTTGGCGTAAAGCAGACTTCATCGCAGAAGGAGTGGATCAAACCCGTGGATGGTTTTACACCTTGCACGCCATTGGGACCATGATTTTTGACGACATCGCTTATAAAAATGTGGTGTCTAACGGATTAGTCCTGGATAAAAACGGCCAAAAAATGTCCAAAAGACTGGGGAATGCCGTAGACCCTTTTGAGACCTTAGATACATACGGCCCTGACGCTACGCGTTGGTATATGATCAGCAATGCCAATCCTTGGGACAACCTAAAGTTTGACCTCGAAGGAATCGCTGAGGTGCGCAATAAGTTTTTTGGCACACTCTATAATACCTATGGATTCTTTGCCCTTTACGCCAATGTAGACGGCTTTACTTTTCAGGAAGAAGAGGTGCCGCACGCCGAGCGTCCCGAAATCGACCGATGGATATTGTCGGCACTAAATTCGCTCGTTCAGACCGTAGATCAGGCCTATACAGCTTATGAACCCACGCGCGCTGCACGGGCTATTTCAGAGTTTGTTCAAGAGCATTTGAGCAACTGGTTTGTGCGCTTGAGCCGAAGAAGATATTGGAAAGGGACTTATGGTCCTGATAAGATTTCTGCCTATCAGACTTTGTATCAATGTTTGGTGACTGTCGCCGAGTTAGGAGCACCGATCGCGCCGTTTTTTATGGACCGCCTCTATCGCGATTTAACCTCCGTGGTTAATCCTGATAGTCCTATTTCAGTGCATTTGAGTGATTTTCCAAAGGCCAATACCGCGCATATTGACACCGATTTAGAACGCAAAATGAGTAAGGCTCAGACCGTTTCATCTTTGGTGCTTTCGCTGCGTCAAAAGGAGAGAATTAAGGTGCGTCAGCCTCTACAAGCCATCATGATTCCTGTTTTGAGCGAGGCTCAAAAAGAGGATATCTTGGCAGTGCAGGACTTAATCAAGCATGAGGTAAACGTCAAAGAAATAAAACTCATTAGTGAGGATTCTGGGATTTTGGTCAAGCAGATTAAGCCTGATTTTAAAAAGTTGGGCCCCCGTTTTGGGGCCGATATGAAAGCCGTCGCGGCTGCCATCGGCCAATTTGGTCCGGAGCAGATAAGCGCTTTGGAACAAAACGGAAATTTGAGTCTAGAAATAGCCGATAAAAGTGTTATTTTAGAGCGCTCCGACGTGATTATTAGCTCACAAGATATCGAGGGATGGCTTGTGGCCAGTGCGGATACTTTGACGGTAGCCCTGGATGTTACCATTACAGAATCTTTGAAATACGAGGGGATTTGTCGCGAACTGGTCAACCGCATTCAAAATTTGCGCAAAGACAGTGGACTCGAAGTGACAGATCGCATAGAAATTAGTCTTGTTGCGCATCCTGTGCTCAATGAAGCTTTAAAGCATTTTGGTGACTATGTTTCCGGAGAGACTTTGGCCGATCAACTCAGTGTTGTGGACCAAGTCAAGGAGGGACAGGTTATCGAATTTGATGATATAACAACCCAACTGAACATTAAAAAGTGTTAATTATGGCAAATGAAGAAAAGACACGCTACACAGACAAGGAGCTCGAGGAGTTCAGAGTATTGATTAATGAAAAGCTAGAAAAAGCCAAGGAGCAATTGGCTTTAATAGAAAGCGCCTACAAAAACGATAGTAATAACGGAACGGATGATACTTCGCCTACATTCAAGGCCTTTGACGAAGGGAGTGAAGTAATGAGCAAGGAGGCAAATTCTCAACTGGCCATCAGACAAGAGAAATTTATTCGGGATTTAAAAAACGCTTTGATCCGAATCGAAAACAAAACCTACGGTGTTTGTCGCGTCACGGGTAAATTAATTAAACCGGAGCGTTTGCGTATAGTGCCTCATGCCACTTTGAGCATCGAAGCCAAAAACATGCAGAAATAAATAACGCTGCCGCGAGGAGAACCTCCTGTTATGAAGTCAACCCAAGCTATTTTGGTGATATTGATCATCCTTATTGTTGATCAATGGTCCAAATTTTACATCAAGACCCATTTTGCCTTACACGATAGTGTGGCCGTTTTTTCGTGGTTTAAGATTTATTTTATCGAAAACGAAGGCATGGCTTGGGGGGCTAAAATTCCGGGGAATTACGGTAAATTAATCTTGACAGTCTTCAGGCTGCTCGCGATAGTTGGGATAGGCTACTGGCTGTATGATGTCATTCGCAAGCAATCTTCATGGGTGCTTACTTTGTCGATTTCAATGATTTTTGCCGGGGCTATGGGCAACATTATCGACTCGGTTTTTTACGGGGTGTTTTTTGAACACAGTATGGGTCAAGTGGCTGAGTTTTTACCCCAGGGCGGTGGTTACGGCAAGTGGTTGCACGGTAAGGTCGTGGATATGTTCTCCTTTTCCTTTTTTAACCCTGTATTTAATGTAGCCGATACGGCCATCAGTACTGGAGTAGGGCTTTTGATTCTCTTTAATAAAAAAGCCTTTCCCAAAACACCAAAGCAGGAAGAATAATTAATCTAGGCCTCAATATTTTATGGGGACCTAGGCGCTTGGTTTAAAATGTGATTTTCACAGAGGAGCCTACGCTGCTGTTTGTAGTAATACTCAGTGCGCCGCCGAGTTGCTCTATTTGCAATTTTAAAGCGTTAAAGCTAAGTGCAGAGGGATCTATATCATTATTGTCTTCAGGGCTGTAATCAGCACCGCCAAATTTAGAAAGAACACTGCCGTCGCTATTGTCTTTAATCAAGAGGATATTGTCCTCATGTTCTTGATATGAGAATATATCAAGGGCCGGTTTGCGCGTATTGGGCGTATGGATAATGGCGTACTCAATTGTGGATTTAAAAAAGGATTCAAGAAGTCTGGTGTTAAATAAAACTTCTGGGACTTCGGAGAAATCAGAGAAAATCTCTGCTTCTGACTCGTGAATAAGTCCATTAATTTGTCCCAAACTTTTATGCAAAGTAGAACTCAAAGAAACATTTTCCTTTTGATCGGGGGCAATTTTTAAGCAGTACGCCATCTGATTGAGCTGATCTACCATCTGATTCATAGTAGCGGATACCTCCTGGATTTGACCAATGAGTTCGAGGCGTTCTTGCTCATCTGTAGTTTGTGCCAAAAGCTCAACTGTAAGTCCTAAATTGCCCGTAACACTGCGAATTTGGCGACACATATGCTCAGAAAAGGCCACAAGTTGCGCGTTTTGTTTGTTCAGGCGTATGAGTTGATGCGCAATATCCTCTAAGGGCGAAATGATGCCTTGTTCTTTTTGATATTCGCGATCGAAGTGATTCGCATTTACATTAAATGCACTAGATTTTGCGGGAC
>JALRAI010000059.1 GCA_023258055.1 Flavobacteriaceae bacterium
CCTTGAGACAATGGCGGCAACATTCCTTCTTGCTCTTCCTCGTCAAAATCAGTTCCTTCTAAATAGACTTTTAAAAATCCGTCAAAGGTCAAGATCTCACCATTGGCTATAAAGGCATGTTCCACAGGGGTATTGGCCTTTATGTCAATTTTGACCTGAGTTCTTTCGAGTTTGGCCTCACTCATTTGAGAGGCAATGGTGCGCTTCCAAATTAATTCGTAAAGACGCATTTGATCTCGGTCCCCTTCAATCTGGGCGCGACTCAAATCCGTAGGGCGAATAGCTTCGTGGGCCTCTTGAGCCCCCTTTGATTTACCTTTAAATTGTCGGGGTTTACTGTATTGCGCTCCGTAATTTTTTGTAATGGCGTCCTGAGCGGCTTGCTGTGCCTCTTGAGAAAGATTAACACTATCGGTTCTCATGTAGGTGATCAATCCAGATTCGTATAAGCGCTGTGCCACAGTCATGGTACGACTTACTGAAAAATACAGTTTACGGGCGGCTTCCTGCTGGAGTGTCGATGTGGTAAATGGAGGGGCCGGCGATTTTTTCGCAGGCTTTTTATTGAGTTCTGATATGAGGTACTGAGCCTGTTTATTGGCCTGCAAAAACTCCATGGCCTGTTGCTGACTTTCTAAATTCTTGGCGAGTTTTGCTTTAAACTTCGATCCATCACTGGTCAAAAACTCAGCATCCACACGATAAGAGGCAACAGGATTAAAGGCCTCGATCTCGCGCTCACGGTCGACAATTAATCGCACCGCCACACTCTGAACGCGTCCTGCAGAAAGACCTCCTTTTACTTTTTTCCACAAGACTGGAGAAAGTTCATAACCCACTAAACGATCTAAGACCCGTCGGGCTTGCTGAGCATTGACTAAATTATAATCAATACCTCTTGGGTTGTCTATGGCTTTAAGTATCGCAGACTTGGTAATCTCGTGAAAAACGATGCGCTTAGTTTTATTTTCAGGCAATTCTAGGGATTCTGATAAATGCCAGGCAATGGCTTCTCCCTCTCGGTCCTCATCACTGGCCAACCAAACCATCTCCGCCTTACTGGCCATAGATTTCAAATCGTTGACCAAAGCTTTTTTGTCTTTGGAAACACGATATTTAGGACTAAAATCTCCTGAAACATCGACCCCTAATTCCTTTGAGGGTAAATCGGCAATATGCCCAAAACTCGAGGCTACCTTGTAGTCTTTTCCTAAAAACTTCTCTATGGTTTTGGCCTTTGCAGGAGACTCAACTATCACTAAATTCTTTGCCATAAGCGCCGTATTTTGGTGTACAAAAGTAGACGAATTTTTTAATTCACTGTCTCCAATCAAAATTTTGAAAGACGCAGATGCCCCATTAACCTTTAGGTTAAAAAATTTACTCAGTCACATATAAGGTGCGAATCGCTATGAGACTTTCGTCAATAAACCGCTGTTTTGGAGGAACTAAAATTTGCTGACATTTTGGCAGATTGTTATATCTTTACACCCAAAATAAGCGGAGGCACTAATTTTGCTGACCTCTGTGTATAGCGTCTATGAGCATGGAAAAAATTATTGATGAGCAACTACAAGGCACGACCCTTGAACGTCCTGAGAGAATCGGCAGCACCAAAAAACTCTTTATTGAGAGTTACGGATGTCAAATGAATTTCAGCGACAGCGAAATTGTGGCTTCCATCCTCGCCAAAGAGGGATATGACACCACAAACGATCTCAATCAAGCGGATTTAGTCCTGGTCAATACTTGTTCTATTCGCGAAAAAGCAGAACAAACCGTTCGAAAGCGTTTGGAAACTTATAACGCTGTAAAGAAAACAAACCCCTCGATGAAAGTCGGCGTGCTGGGCTGTATGGCCGAGCGCCTTAAAAGTAAGTTTTTAGAGGAAGAGAAAATCGTCGACCTGGTTGTAGGACCCGATGCCTACAAAGACCTCCCTAATCTGTTAGACGAGGTGGATGCGGGCCGAGAGGCCGTTAATGTTATTCTTTCCAAAGACGAAACCTATGGCGATGTCGCCCCAGTGCGTTTGGGCGGCAACGGAGTAACGGCATTTGTTAGCATTACCAGGGGCTGTGATAATATGTGTACCTTTTGTGTTGTGCCGTTTACCCGCGGCCGAGAGCGCTCGAGAGATCCTCAGAGCATCATAGAAGAAATCAGCGATCTGGCACAAAAAGGCTACAAGGAGGTTACTTTACTGGGCCAAAACGTCGACAGTTATCTCTGGTACGGGGGCGGACTAAAAAAGGACTTTAAAAATGCTTCCGAAATGGCCAAAGCCACAGCCGTTGATTTTGCACAGCTATTGGACATGGTAGCTAAGGCTCAACCCAGAATGCGCTTCAGGTTCTCAACGAGTAACCCACAAGATATGACGCGTGATGTGCTTCATATAATGGCCAAGCACAAGAACATTTGTAATTATATTCATTTACCCGTCCAAAGTGGCAGCACCAGAATTCTGGAGGCGATGAACCGTCAGCATACCCGCCAGGAATATATGGCCCTGATTGACGATATCAGAAGAATTATTCCCGATTGTGGTATTTCTCACGATATGATCGCCGGTTTTCCCACCGAGACAGAAGAGGACCATCAAGATACTTTAAGCCTTATGGAGTACGTGCAATACGACTTTGGATTTATGTTCATGTATTCAGAACGCCCGGGGACGATGGCCGCCAGAAAAATGGAAGACGATGTGCCCGATGAGGTCAAAAAAAGACGACTTACGGAGATTATTGAGCTTCAACAAAAACACAGCGCTTTGCGCACCAAAAACTTCGTGGGACAAACGGTTGAAGTTTTGATTGAAAAAGAAAGCAAAAAAGACCCCGATTATTGGAGTGGCCGTACTCCGCAAAATACCGTAGCGGTCTTTCCAAAAGAGGACTTCAAGCCCGGTGATTTTGTCCTGGTCCAGATCGAAGACTGTACCAGTGCAACACTTGTGGGAAAAGCCGTTTCAGAGGTCCAGGCCTAAAAGACAACAACTATGGAAAGTATTCAATCAGTGAAACAACGTTTTGAGATTATTGGCAATGATGCCAAGCTCAATCGAGCCATAGAAAAGGCCATTCAGGTAGCTCCTACTGATATTTCCGTTTTGGTCACTGGAGAAAGTGGTGTCGGGAAGGAAAATATTCCTAGAATCATTCACGCCTTATCCCACAGAAAGCACAATAAATACATCGCCGTGAACTGTGGCGCGATTCCTGAGGGGACTATTGATAGTGAACTTTTTGGCCACGAAAAAGGAGCCTTTACTGGAGCTACTGCAACACGCAGTGGTTATTTTGAGGTAGCCGATGGGGGTACCATTTTTTTAGATGAAGTCGGAGAACTCCCGCTGCCGACACAGGTGCGCCTGCTGCGTGTACTGGAAAATGGGGAATTCATGAAGGTGGGATCTTCCCAAATCCAAAAAACCAATGTGCGCATTGTGGCCGCGACTAATGTCAATATGGCCACAGCCATCGAAAAAGGGAGATTTAGAGAAGATCTGTATTACCGTCTCAGTACGGTGGAGATTGGATTGCCCGCGCTCAGAGAGCGCGGCGAAGACATACACTTGCTCTTTCGCAAGTTTGCCTCAGACTTCGCACAGAAATACAAAATGCCTACCATACGTCTTGATGAACAAGCCGTGGGGCTTTTACTCAAATATCATTGGGGCGGAAATATTCGTCAATTGCGCAATATTACCGAGCAGCTTTCAGTCCTAGAACAAAAGCGAGAAATAGGGTATCAAAAACTCAAAGAATACTTGCCCCATGTCGGGAGTCATTTACCGGCTGTAATCAATCCGCGCAAAGAAAGTTCTGATTTTAGCAGTGAGCGAGAGATTCTCTATAAGGTTCTTTTTGACATGCAAAAAGACCTGAACGATTTGAAAAAACTCACTTTGGAGCTCATGAATTCCGGCAACACTTCAAAGGTCAAAACCGAGCAAGCACAGCTGATTAAGCAAATATATGCCTCTGAAGAGCCCCTAGATGCCTTGACTACCATCACTGATGATTTTGAACCGCAACAACAGGCTCATGATGTGGAATTGATCGATATAGAGGAAACACCTGATAACACCACTGATAAGTATCACTTTGCCGAGGATATCGAGGAAGAAGAAAGTTTATCGCTCCACGACAAAGAATTGGAACTGATTCGTAAGTCTTTGGAGAAATACGATGGAAAACGCAAAGAAGCTGCTCAAGAACTGGGCATTAGCGAACGCACCTTGTATCGAAAAATAAAACAATTTAATCTCTAAGCCCTCATGGCCTATTTAGCCAAATATATTTTATTATTCTCGCTCATGACCACGGCCCTCTCCTGCGGGGTATATTCATTTACTGGAGCCGATATTGACTACAGTACCACCAAGACATTTCAAGTCAATAACTTTTCTAATAACGCCCCAATAGTAGAACCTAAAGTGGCGCGAAATTTCACTTTGGCCCTGCAAGATATATTGCTCAATCAAACTAACCTGGGCCTTACCAACAACAATGGTGATTTAATTTACGAGGGGGAAATTGTCGATTATTATATCGCACCGATAACGGCTACCTCCAGAAGTACTGCTGCAGAGAACCGACTGACCATTGGGGTTAATGTGCGTTTTACCAACACCAAGTCACCCGAAAAAGACTTTGAGCAAAAATTTACCTTTTATTACGACTATTCGGGAAGTGCACAGCTCATTGGGGGACAACTCGATACAGCTTTATCCATTATCTTTGAGCGATTAACCCAAGATATTTTTAATAAATCACTGGCCAATTGGTAAGTCGATGACTTTGGAACAATACAATAGACTCTTGACCCAGCCGCAAAATCTCACCCTCGATGATTTGCGCGGTCTGGATATGGTGGTGGATCAATATCCCTTTTTCCAAAGCGCCCATGCCTTGAGACTCAAAATTCTCAAGTCGCAGGAGTCCTTAGGCTACAATCAGGCCTTGAAAAAAACCGCTGCGATTACCACAGATCGGGATGTTTTATTTGAGTACATCACCTCGGCTGAATTCTCCCAACAGACTATTTCTGAAACCCTGGTAGGACATCAAGATCACGTCAAACAAATCGAGGTAACGCTCGAGCCACAGGAAAAACCCCAAGCGCTATCAAATCAGGAAACAGTAACCGATGGTGTTGCTGATTCAAAAAACGCAACTCATAAACACAAGTCTATTGGGGCATTGGATGAAAAACCCTTTGAATTTGATTCATCAGAGCGTCATAGTTTTGAGCAATGGCTAAAACTCACTACTGCTAAACCTATCGATCGCAGTGTTGCAGGAGAGGTCAATATAAAAAGTGATCGCCCAGACCCCGCTCAGGCATCCTCCTCGATGGATAAATGGGATAAAATCGATCGATTTTTGGCTCAAAAAACTAATATCAAACCTCAGGATACTGACTCAGGACAAGACAAGGCACAGGCCTATTTACAGACCCATGAGGAGTTGATGACCGAAACTCTGGCCCGAGTTTATGCCCAGCAAAAAAACTATCAAAAAGCTATTCAGGCCTACAAAATTTTAATTTTGAAATATCCCGAAAAAAGTGGTTTCTTTGCAGACCAAATTCAGGAATTAAAACGTTTGTTAAACGCATAGATATGAGCACATTCTCAATTTTTTTGATTTTGATCATTTTCATCGCTTTCTTGCTGGTGGTGGTCATTATGGTACAAAACCCAAAAGGCGGTGGTTTAGCCTCATCCTTTGGAGGTGGTGGAACTCAACAATTAGGTGGAGTCAAAAAAACCACAGACTTTCTAGACAAGAGTACTTGGACCTTAGGAGCAATCTTACTGGGATTGATTTTACTTTCAAATATGTCCTTATTTGAAGGGACGAATAGCGGCGATTTCATGCAAGATGAAATCGAAAGCGTAAGCTTGCCTGAAGCAACCGACTTACCGGCTACGCCAGCCACGCCTGAGCAAGAATAAACTCAGTGCCTATAGGCGCTTGCTAAACTATAACCTCACAAAAAGGCACTCAATGAGTGCCTTTTTTTATGCGCTGTATTTATAAATTGTAACACCTACCATATCATGAGATTGACTTTTTAGCGTTACTCTTGTATGAAGCGCGGTTTTCAAAACCCGAATAAATACAAGATTATGAAACCAGTACTTTTTCTTTTAGGCCTATTGGGCACATTACAAGTTTATAGCCAAAACCCTAATCCACCTTTAACTCTTCCAGGTTCATCACAGCCATTTGAAACTTATGACTCTCAAGATTATTCAAGCCAGACTCAATCATCATCCCTGAGCATAACTGAAATTGGGGCTGTATTCGGACAAGACTTCCCCAGCGGTAATTCGGCCCATATGTATCTGGAGAGCCGCCTTGTCTTGAGTCATGGCAATCAGCTGTGGGCACTGAGCTATGGACTCAGCAACCCCTGGGATTTTGGTATTGGAAGTCCCACAAACACAGGCAACACAAGCATCATCTCTGCTGCCTATGGACGTGAACTTAATTTGTTTGCCGGCCTTGAAACACAGGCTTATTTGGGGCTCAGTCATTTAAGCATTAAAACAGAAGAAGGCAGCGACAGCTTTTGGGGTTTGCCTTTGACCCTAGTTGTGGACAAGCCTATTTTTCAAACACTGACCCTCGGGCTAGTGGGTCAACTTCAACCCACCACAAAAAAAGGGCGAGCGCTTTTTGGGCTCAAACTCAGTTACCACTTTAATGGTTAAGCCTATTTTATAAATTACTCGAACCCTCTAGGGTTAAATAGTTTATCAATCCCCTGTGTCTATCTCAGCCTCTATGGCATTTAAAGAGATAGAGATAGGGGTTTTCATTTTCAATACTCCCCTTATGTATCATCTTAGATTAATTATGTTTCATGAAAAAAGCACTCATCTATGCAAGCCTTCTACTCTCCTTTAACCTGGCCTTAAGCCAAAATCCTACTCCGGTGGATTTTGATGAACTCCTGACCCCTTTACTGAGTTCTGACCCCCAAGACATTACCCTTTATGACCGCGTTACTCCGTTGGCAAATTTGGCCCAATATAACGACAGCATCAATTGTGCCCGACCGGCGCTTTTCGAACAAGCCCTTTCAGAGTTATACCGGTCGTCGAATCAACAAGAATTCATGTCTGCTGAGGATTTACGCCTGTATCGTATTGCCGACTCTGTGGTGCAAAAAACGAAAATTGCCTTCATCCACAAGACCATCAGCACCCTTAACACTCAGGATGAGCATCACCCCAATGCCGCATTTAGGGTAAGCGACACTACAATAACACTTCAAAATGCTCAAGCGCCAGCTCTGCGCTCATTTGATTTAATCATGGCATCACCCTTAAAAAAAGTCTTGGTCGGCCCTGAAGTAAGCTTTGTCTTTGACCAGGAATTACTCTTAGGGGATTATGGTAATGTCAAAGAAATTTGGAGTGATTTGGGCGGCAATGAATCGCGCAAAATTTGGGAGAATAATCAATGGACCCAAGCCGAGCATCAGGTGAGCTTTAGCACCACTGGAGATCATCTAATGAATTTTATCGTAGAATATCAAGATGGAACACTGCGCAGTACTCAAGCCTTAATTCACGTAAAACACGCGGCCACAAACCCAGGTCCTTTAGTAGAAAATGGGCAAATATTTGCCCAAATCCCTTGGCAAGGCTTTAACGAGAATACTGCGTACTTAGGCAAATTAGATTACCGCATTTTTTACCGAACCAACAGCGGCAATCAACAAGCCAGATTACACAAACCTATTGTCATTATCGACGGTTTTGATCCTGGTGACCGTCGTCAAATTCAAGATAGCGATCCTCACCCATGGGCCACAGATAATGAGCATCGCTCCATTGAAGAAATGATGCACTATATCGATGCACAAGGCAATCGAATTGACCTAATCCCCCTATTGCGTAATTTAGGCTATGATGTGGTGGTGGTCAATCACCCCACGCACTGGCATAACGGTATTCAAATTGATGGCGGAGCGGATTATATAGAGCGCAATGCCCTGACCCATGTCCAGCTCTACCAAAGACTGCTGCAGCGTCTCGATCAAAATAACAGCAGTGAATCACTGGTCATTGTGGGTCCAAGTATGGGCGGTCAAATTTCTCGCTATGCCCTGGCGTATATGGAAAAGCATGGCATAGAACACCGCACACGATTATGGGTAAGTGTCGATAGCCCTCATTTGGGCGCTAATATCCCTATGGGCGTCCAAAGCCTCTTGCATTTGATGTACGATATCACGGGAAGTGTAGCCGCCGGTGATTTTATTCAGGGCCAACTCAATTCCGCAGCAGCCCGACAACAACTCATTGAGCAATACATCAACAGCAGCAATCAGGAACTCGGGCAAAGTTGGCTCGACGGCAGAAGCATGAGTCAAGGTTTTAATCAAGACAGAGGTCGCCCTATTTATTTAAACTACTACAACAACCTATTTAACAATGGTCTAGCGGGCAGTCAAGGTTATCCAACCCAATCGCGCAATATTGCTTTGGTCAATGGTAGTCTAATCGGGCGCCCTTCATTTATGAATCCGTTTGAACCTCTGAGCACAGAACTCTCTGGGACTTTAACCCAAGATAATTTTATAAATCCCGGTGGCCAAAGCTTAAAAATTAAGGGAATGGCTCATGCACTAGGGCAAATTTTGGGACTCGAAACTTATGGAATGCCTGCCCCAGGCCAGCGGCATAAAATTGCCTTTTTTAAGTCTAAATCCCTGTGGTGGAATTATTACAGCCGCTATATTACCAATAACAATTCACGCGGTCCTTTGGACCGCGTGCCTGGAGGTTGGTTCCCGACCACGACCGTTTTGGCCAAATCCATTGTGGAATCTACCCCCTGTGAATGGATCATCGGTCAAGTCTGTATTAATGACTGGATCATCAATGCCATTGATCATGTCAATTCATTTATTCCCACGGTGAGCGCCCTGGGATTAAAAGATCCTGACCTGAATTGGGGCCTAGCCATGGGAAAAAACTTGATTTGCCAAAACGCCATTCCCTTTGACAGTTATTTTGGACCTAAAGACAACGAGCAGCACACTTCATTTACCGAGCAGAGTGTGGCCTGGTTACTGGAAGAGTTGGCCGGAAACCCCCAAAGACCCAGCGTTTATCTGGAGGCCGATGACCTTCTGGGTCCCGATGCCCTATGCACCTCAGGTCCCAATACATTTTGGTTTGATTCCTGTGTTGCCCCCGAAGTACTGCAATGGAACATCTCCAATAATTTAAATCTGATCGACTCAGACTCCCATAATATCACTGTGGAGGTCCTAAACACCACAGCTCAACAGGGTTTTATTGAGGCTGTATTCAGTGATCAAACCTTGCGTAAAACCTTTTGGGTAGGAACCCCCGGCGCTTCGCCTTCACTTGAAGGACCCGAAAGCGTGCGTACGGGAAGCACTGTGACTTATTCTGCAGCAGAGGCCCCTGGAGCTACGAGCTATCAATGGTATTTACCCTACCCTTTTGACATTCAAGCGCCCTTTGACTACACCTCTACAAACTGGCAAGTTCCCCCTGATGCCGGGCGCAACACCCAAGTCTTTACAGGTTATGGGGGCTATAACGGACTGGTGCAAGTTATGGGGGTTAACGACTGTGGCGCCGGTGACGCCACGCTAATGTCAGTGGTCCATGACAACAATGGTTCAGGTCAACAACAATCTCCAGTTTTCCCTTATCCCAATTCATCAGACGATGCGTTTCATATAGATTTCAGCCGTCTTGGCCCCGGAAACTTTAACATTGACCTCTATGATGCCTTGGGGCAGAGCGTATATTCGGGCCAAAGCACCAATGTTGAAAAGACCATAAATACCCTTTCTATTGATGGGGGCACCTATTTTTTACACGTCTCTGATGGCACAGAACTATGGCAATTTCAGCTCATCATAGAACATCAATGACAGACAAGAGACAGAATCAAGCACAAAAATGTCAATTTGACACCTTTTATGAATGATAGTCTGTCAAAAATGCCATGGCACAGTTTGTGTCTTAGACTGGACACAAACTAAAAATTAACTTAAATCATTTACATATGGCTTTAAACATTCAACCACTTTCAGATCGCGTGGTGGTCGAGCCACAAGCGGCAGAGACCAAAACAGCTTCAGGGATTTACATTCCAGATTCAGCTAAAGAAAAACCACAACAAGGAACTGTTGTTGCTGTAGGCAAAGGCAAAAAAGATCATGAAATGACCGTAGCTGTGGGCGATACAGTTTTATATGGCAAATATGCAGGAAATGAATTAAAACTTGACGGTAAGGATTATCTCATCATGCGTGAGGATGATATTCTAGCCATCATTTAATCTTTAAAAATTACAACTATGGCAAAAGACATAAAATTTGATATCGAAGCCAGAGACGCCATCAAACGAGGCGTTGACGCACTAGCAAATGCTGTAAAAGTTACTTTGGGCCCAAAGGGACGTAACGTAATTATCAGTAAATCATTTGGCGGACCGCAAGTGACCAAAGATGGGGTCACCGTGGCCAAAGAAATTGAACTAGAAGATGCTCTTGAGAACATGGGGGCACAAATGGTAAAAGAAGTGGCCTCTAAGACTAATGATTTGGCTGGAGATGGAACCACTACAGCGACCGTATTGGCTCAAGCCATTGTCAAAGAAGGTTTGAAAAACGTCGCTGCAGGAGCCAATCCTATGGATCTTAAAAGAGGGATCGACAAGGCCGTTACTGCCTTGGTAGCGGATCTAGAAAAACAATCGACTAAAGTGGGTAACTCTTCTGAGAAAATTCAGCAGGTCGCGTCTATTTCCGCTAATAATGACGAAGCCATCGGAAGTTTGATCGCTGAGGCTTTTGGTAAAGTCGGTAAAGAAGGCGTCATCACCGTTGAAGAGGCAAAAGGAACCGAAACTTATGTGGACGTGGTTGAGGGGGACCATCAATGCGCTGACCGCTGCCGATGGGGTCATCGTGCCGATGCAGTGCGAGTACTTCGCTCTGGAAGGCCTGTCGGCCCTCACCGACACCCTCAAAGCGGTGAAGTCGCGGCTCAATCCGGGCCTGGAGATCGAGGGCATCCTGCGCACCATGTACGACGTGCGCAACAATCTGGCCAACGATGTGTCT
>JALRAI010000005.1:0-27720 GCA_023258055.1 Flavobacteriaceae bacterium
GCCCATTAACCGGACATCCAGGAATCAACCAATTGTCCAAAGTGCTTACAGGGTCTGACCACTGTTTTTCTGGATTCCCTTTGCGCAAGAGAATATCGCGGACCTCCTTTTCGCTTCTTCCTCTGTAGGCTACGAATGCTTGACCATTTTCATCTAAAACCACAGCGGTTTGACAACAATCGCATACCCTTGAATCAATCAATGATTCTTTACCAAGGCTTCCGTCAAAGTGTACAGTAGTGCTGCGCAGGGTCATGGCCCCAGCCATTGGCTCATGGTGATTTTCGCTGTGGGTTTGGGCCTGATTATGCTCTTGAGTAACCGTATTACGGCCATCGAGCCAACTCACCACAAAGCCTTGCGATCCAGGAGCGATAGAGACAAAACCATGTTCTGCCTTTGTGTTATCGCGATGTAATTTCTTTGGAATTGTCCAAGGCTGCTCACCCTTCTTTAAGGTGTAATAAATATCGTAGGTGTAGGTACCGTCATCCGACTTTTGAAGAAAAGTAGCAATCATATGATCCCCGTATACGGCGAATTGGGGAAAATCTGCCCAATTCACAAACCAATCATCACCCTGACTGATCAGTTGGGGAGCCTTCCATTGACCATGTTCTAAAACACTATAAAACAAAGAGGCTTGCCCCTGGTCCAGCTCAACCCATGAGACGTATAGTTTTTCTGAGTCCGAAAAGAGATTTGGCGTCGTTGAATTGCTATTTGCATTCCAGGGGCCATCGAGCTCAACTACAGCAGTGATGTCATGCGCGTGGGGCTTATTTTGTGTATTTTGACAAGAGATAAAAATCCCGATGAGCAAAATAGCTATGTAGCGCATCATCCCCATATCAATCAATGACTTTAGCATAGAGGTCAAAGTCTTCTGCCTCGTTAATGAGCACCTTGTAAAAGTTGCCTTGTCTAAGGTAGCCCTGCTGGGCCGGAATTAAAACCTCATTATCGACATCAGGACTATCAAACTCAGTGCGTGCGACGTAGTATTCTCCTTCTTTGCGATCAATAACCACGCGGTATTCTTTACCGATTTTTTCCTGATTCAGGGCCCACGAAATATCAGACTGCAAGGCCATAATTTCATTGGCGCGCTGCATTTTCACCTCTTCAGGCACATCATCCTCAAGATTAAAGGCATGGGTGTTTTCTTCGTGCGAATAGGTAAAGCAACCCAATCGGTCAAACTTAGTGTCTTTTACCCATTGTTTTAATAAATCAAAATCTTCCTGAGTTTCACCCGGATAACCGACAATTAGCGTCGTACGGATGGCAATGCCTGGCACACGCTGACGAAATTCACGAATTAGAGCGTTGGTTTTTTCCTCTGTGGTACCACGGCGCATGGACTTAAGTACCGTATCGGAAATATGCTGTAAAGGAATATCGATATAATTGCAAATCTTTGGTTCTTGGCGCATAAAATCTAAAACCTCCAGCGGGAAGCCCGAAGGAAACGCATAATGCAGGCGAATCCATTCTATACCCTCTATTTTAACCAGCTCCTCAAGCAAGTCTTTTAAGGCTCTTTTTTTATATAAATCCAGACCGTAATAAGTCAAATCTTGAGCAATTAAAATGAGCTCTTTAACACCATCATTAGCGAGCTTTGTCGCTTCGATGATTAAGTCTTCAATCGTTTTACTTTTGTGCTTTCCGCGCATTAGTGGAATGGCACAAAATGAACAAGGTCGATCGCAGCCTTCTGCAATTTTTAAGTAAGCGTAATTCTTTGGGGTGGTCGTCAATCGCTCCCCTACGAGTTCATGTTTGTAATCCGCCCCCAAGGCCGCTAATAAACTTGGCAACTCAGTAGTCCCAAAATACTGGTCGACATCAGGAATTTCTTTTATGAGATCTGGCTTATATCGCTCTGATAAACAACCTGTAACAAAAACCTTCTCTACCAGACCCTCTTGTTTTTTTTGCACATAAGACAGAATGGTATTCACCGATTCCTCTTTGGCATTATCGATAAATCCACAGGTATTGATCACCACGACCTCACCCTCTTGTTCATGAACCACTTCTTTATTGTTTGCCCGAAGTTGTCCCATCAATACTTCACTGTCGTAAACATTTTTAGAACAGCCCAGGGTAACCACATTGATGGTGTGTTTTTTTGTGCTTTTGGTGCGCATAGTTTAGCCTATATGCCTTAATTAATATTGAAAAATGAATCGACAAATTCCTTTTTGTCAAAAACTTGAAGGTCCTCTACCCCCTCTCCAACGCCAATATAGCGTACAGGAATATTAAATTGATCGCTGATTCCGATGACAACACCGCCCTTGGCCGTGCCATCTAGCTTGGTAATAGCCAGAGCCGTCACCTCAGTTGCTGCGGTAAATTGCTTGGCCTGCTCAAAGGCATTTTGTCCCGTAGAGCCGTCGAGTACGAGCATGACTTCATGCGGGGCCTCTGGCACAACCCGGTCCATTACTCTTTTTACCTTTGATAATTCATTCATCAAATTGACTTTATTGTGCAGGCGTCCCGCGGTATCGACAAGCACCACATCAGCATTTTGCGCTTTGGCATAGGTCAAGGCATCAAAGGCCACACTTGCTGGGTCGCTTCCCATTTTTTGTTTGACAATTTCAGTTTGGGTTCGATCAGCCCAGATTTGTAATTGATCAATGGCTGCCGCACGAAATGTATCTGCTGCGCCTAAGACGACTTTCAGGCCCTGAGCCTTAAATTGGGCGGCTAATTTACCGATGGTGGTAGTTTTACCCACACCATTTACCCCGACGACCATTATGACAAATGGCTTTTTTTCTGCATTGATAAATACAGTGGTATCTCCTTCAGACGACGCCTTTTGATCCTGCAACAAACTCGCAATTTCCTGGCGTAAAATAATTTGAAGCTCATCGGTACCCACGTACTTATCGCGGGCCACACGCTCTTGAATACGATCGATTATTTTAAGGGTGGTTGCCACGCCCACATCACTGGCAATCAGGACCTCCTCAAGCTCATCTAAGACAGAGTCATCAACCTTACTCTTCCCTACGACGGCCTTTGACAACTTGTCGAAAAAAGACTTTTTGGATGGCTCCAGACCCTGATCGAGTTTGGCTTTTTTCTCCTTGCTGAATAGTTGTTTAAACAATCCCATAAATTATTCTTTATATATCCGCCTATCAGGGTGTAATTCCCTTATAAATTTAAGCGGGATTCATTGACTGTGCAAATCTCTGATGGTCAAAAAAAAAGGCCACTAAAAAGTGGCCTGTATTGGTTTGTTTGCGTTATTGTTTGTTCATCCAATCGTTTACCAACTCAGGAGACATAATTGCCTCTACAAAAGTGTAGGCCCCGGTTTTGGGTGATTTAACCATTTTAATGGCTTTGGTCAAACGCTTTGACCCGGTCTGAAGTGATGCAACTGATTTCTTTGCCATAACGCGTCTTATTTAATTTCTTTATGAACCGTCATTCTTTTAAGAATAGGATTGAATTTTTTCAATTCCATACGGTCTGGAGTGTTTTTCTTGTTCTTGGTAGTGATGTATCGAGAAGTTCCAGGCAGACCACTTTCTTTGTGCTCTGTGCATTCTAAGATCACCTGAACTCTATTGCCTTTCTTTGCCATAATCGTTACTTGTTAAATGGTTGGCTAATTACTTATTAAGGAAACCGTTTTCACGAGCCTCTTTAAGCACGGCTGCAATTCCTTTTTTATTGATGGTTTTCAAGGCAGAGGTAGAAACTTTTAAAGTAATCCACTTGTCCTCTTCTGGAATATAAAAGCGTTTTTTAACCAAATTGGCGTTGAATTTACGCTTGGTTTTGTTCATGGCGTGGGAAACATTGTTCCCAACCATTGCTTTTTTTCCGGTAAGCTCACAAACTCTAGACATCGCTTGAACTTTTAAATTTTTTTAAACAGGCTGCAAATTTAGGAAAATTAATTTGCTCGTACAACAAATGAAATTCAGTTTTTAGAAATTTCTTTTAGTAGCAATTCTAATGCTTTGTCCACGGCTTTTTGAATGATGCGTTCACGTGCCTTGCCAAAGAGGTATTCTTCTTTAATGACTCCTTCAGGCCCAGCAATGGCGATGCATACCCGACCGACTTCTCCCCGGCCATCCCCTTTGGTGGGGCCGGCTATTCCAGTTGTTGCGATAACATAATCCGCATTGAGTTTTTTTTGTCCCCCTAATGCTAAAGCCTCAGCTATTTCTAAACTCACGGTCGAATGTGTTTTGATTTCTTGAGGATCAACCTCTAATAAACTGGTTTTTAATGCCGTATCATAGGGAATAATCCCTCCTTTAAAATAGGCCGAAGCACCGGGCAGCGCAGTAATTTCTTGAGCAATACGCCCTCCTGTACAACTTTCTACGAGCCCCAAACTATGCCCTTTTTCGGTTAAAATAGCGGCAATTTGCTCTTGCATGGAGGTTTGGCCCTCAAAACCTACGGCAATATCCGACAGCATATCCTTTAATTCTGCCATGAGACCATCTATGGTTTGGTGTAAAAGTCCTTCGTCTGAGTGCGCGGCAGACAATCGAATACGGACCTTACCAAAAGAAGGCAAGTATGCGAGTTTGACCCACTGGGGTAAAGCCTCTGCCCATGAGTCAATGCGATCCGCTATAGAGCTTTCACCCATACCGTAGGTCATGAGCGTTTTGTGATAAATAAAGGGCCGGTCAAAATGAGTGATTAATCGCGGCAAAACCTCCTCATTCATGAGGTGTTTCATCTCGAAAGGAACCCCGGGCATGGCTACGTATACAGTCTCTTCTTTTTGCATCCAAAGTCCAGGAGCTGTTCCATGGACATTGGGCAATACCTGAGCTTTTGCCGGGATCAAGGCTTGATTGAGATTTTGATCAGAGGGCGCTTTTTGAATATAGGTCGCAAATAAATGTTCTACATGTTTTTTGGTGGGTTCATGTAAGACGAGCTGATCGTCAAAAAACTCAAGAAAACAAGACTTTGTAATATCGTCTTTGGTCGGTCCTAGTCCGCCGGTAATAAGCACTAAGGAAACTCTTGATGCTGCCTGCTCTAGAGCCTGCAATATATGATTGCGCTCATCGTGTACAGACGTGATTTGAAAAACCTCTATACCAATTTCATTGAGGGCTTTGCAAAGAAAAGTGCTATTGGTATCGACGATTTGCCCGATGAGGATTTCGTCGCCAATGGTAATAATTTCTGCGCGCATCTAAAGATTGAAATCTTGTCTTAACTGGGTAAAAACAGCTTGAAGCACCTGGTTTACCTCATCAACTAGAGGCTGAACTGCCTCGATATCTTTTGAAGATCGGGACCAGGTCTCAATTGAGCGGATATTTTTCATGAGATCAACGCCAAACATTTCAATATTTGGTTTCATTTTGTGGGCAAAACCGTAGGCGCGTTTTCGGTCTCCTTCGGCCACCGCCGCTTTAAGTCCTTCCAAATCAGGAGGAATTTCATCCAAAAAGGTTTGCACCACAACAGCGATGAATTCAGGATCATCACCCATAACCTCCTTTAAATTATCAATAGAATAAACACTCATCTACTTAACTTTTAGGGAGAAAAACTCCTCGTTATTGATAAACCCAACTAATTGATCACCATGGGTCACAGGCCCTACCCCAGAAGGGGTACCGGTAAAGATAATATCTCCGATCTTTAAAGTAAAATATTTCGAAATATATTCAATCAATTCATCGATTTTCCAAAGCATATCACTGGTATTACCCTGCTGTACTGTTGATCCGTTTTTTTGCATTGAAAAGTCCAGAGCATTCAGATTTCCTAGAGTCGTTTTATCCACGAATTGACCGATCATGGCAGACCCATCAAATCCCTTGGCCCGTTCCCATGGTAAGCCTTTTGCCTTGAGTTGTGTTTGCAAGTCGCGTGCGGTAAAATCAATACCCAGACCTATTTCATTGTAGTAGTCTGAGGCAAATTCTCGGGCAATATGCTTACCGATCTTCGCTATTTTCACCAACAACTCGACCTCGTAATGGATATCCGAGGAGAAGGTCGGTATGATAAACGGATTGTTTTTTAAAATAACGGCAGAGTCAGGTTTCATGAACAATACTGGCTGTTCAGGACGCTGATTGTCCAGTTCCTTGATGTGCTCTGCATAATTACGACCGACACAAATTATTTTCATGAATCAAGATTTAGTATTTAAGGCCCGAAGTTTAATCTGGGTCAAAACTTTTTTGGTGTAACGAGGAAAATCCGCATTTAAAAGCCAGCCAAAATAACCGGGTTCTTGCTCAAGCACGCGCTCAACCGGAATTCCTTTGTGTTTTCCAAAAGCAAAAATTTCCTGACCGTGTTCGTTAAATTGAATATGTCCTGAAAAATCAGCAAACTTTTTATGAGCACTAAACTCAGCCAGTGAGGCCACGTCATTACCCAATTCAGGATAGCGATCGAGCTGGGCCTGCAGCACCTCATAGGTCGCTAGAGTATCTGCTTCTGCACTGTGCGCGTCTTCCAAATCTTTATCGCAATAAAATTTATAGGCCGCCGTCAAGGTGCGTTTCTCCATTTTGTGAAAAATGGTTTGCACGTCTATAGCAGCGTGTTTGCGTAAATCTATATCAATGTCGGCGCGTAAAAGCTCTTCAGCCAGCAGGGGAATATCAAATCTATTGCTGTTGAATCCCGCCAAATCACTGTCTTTGATCAACTGTACTATTTTTGGCGCCAAGGACTTAAAGTTAGGCTCATTAGCAACCATCTCATCATCTATACCATGTATAGCAGTCGCCTCTGGGGGAATAGACTGCTCAGGATTTACCCGTAGGGTGACCGATTCTTTGTTACCGTTTGGCCATACTTTGAGTATTGAAATCTCAACAATTCGATCCGTATCCACATTGACCCCTGTAGTTTCTAGGTCAAAAAAGCAAATTGGTTTATTGAGTTTCAAAGCCATAGGTTCCTATACTTCTCGCTGAGTATCCCAAGCCTCAAGATAGTCCGCCACTCGCTTGGCAAACATTCCGCCCAAGGCCCCGTTGACAACTCTATGATCATAACTGTGAGATAAATACATCTTGTAACGGATCCCTATAAAATCGCCTTCACTGGTTTCAATCACCGCAGGCACTTTACGAATCGCACCAAGTGCGAGAATTCCGACTTGTGGCTGATTGATAATGGGGGTGCCCATGATACTTCCGAAATTACCCACATTAGTGACCGTATAAGTTCCTCCGGCAATTTCATCAGGTTTTAGCTTATTGGTTCGCGCACGTTGGGCCAGATCATTCACTGCTTTACTCATACCGACCAAGTTTAACTGATCTGCATTTTTAATTACAGGAACAATTAAATTTCCATCATCCAGAGCGGCTGCCATGCCTAAATTTATAGAGCGATGCTTGATTATCTTATCCCCATCTACAGAGATATTCATCATCGGAAAGTCTTTTAAAGCCCGTGCTACAGCTTCCATAAAGATGGGCGTAAAGGTTAACTTCTCCCCTTCGCGTGCCTGATAGGATGCTTTAACCCGCTCACGCCATTGCCAAATTTTCGTAACATCACACTCAACAAAACTTTGCACATGAGCAGAGGTGGCCACGCTGGCGGTCATATGATGGGCAATAAGTTTACCCATACGCGTCATTTCAATTATCTCGTCCCCTTGTTGCAGTGGTACAGACTGCGGTTTAGCACTTCCCTCAATCTGTTTTGGAGCTACACTGGACGCTAAAGGGGCTGAAGGCGCAGCAACTGGAGCTTGGGAAGTCGGCGGTAAAACAACTCCAGGAACTTCAGCTTGGCTTGAGCCCGCTTTTCGCTGACTTACATAGGCCAATATATCGGTTTTAGTCACGCGACCGTCTTTACCCGTTCCGCTCAAGGCATCTAATTCTTGTTGACCGATACCTTCTTGCTGGGCAATATTGCGCACTAGTGGAGAATAAAAACGGTCTGCACTGCTGCTTACTGCAGTATCGCTACTTTCCATAGCCTGAGTCAATGGTTGACTAACGGTCTCAAGTACTTGCTCGGAAACCTCTTCCGACGGACTTGCCTGAGACGAACTCGATGCAACGGCCGTATCCTGCTCCGTTTCGATTACGGCTAATACCGCACCGACTTCAACGACATCATCCACTGAGAACAATTGCTCAACCAAAGTTCCCGAGACTTCACTAGGGACTTCACTATCCACTTTATCGGTGGCAATTTCCAAAACGGGTTCGTCCATATCTATGGTGTCCCCAACGTTTTTTAACCAATTGGTGATGGTCGCTTCAGCAACACTCTCGCCCATTTTGGGCAATCTTAACTCAAATCTAGCCATAGGTCGGCGGTTGTCTTTATTTTTTGCAAAATTAACGAAAATATCAGGTTTTTGTTGAATATTTTACAATTCCTTTGACCCAAAACAGCCCCAAAATTAACAATAGGACAGAACAAAATATGCTCTTGCTTATCTTATTCAGAACCTAAGATCAGGGCCTCGCCTTGGGCATCACTTGAGTCGCTCCCAATAAGCAGGCTTTTATCTTGATGCCAAATCCTAAAGGCCTGTCCGTGTAGAGACCCCTGTGCCATTAGCTCAATAATTTGGCCATAGGACAAGCTCGAGCGATCAAAAACTACCAAGGCATTTTTCAGAGCGCTCTTTAAAAGTACCTCCGGGGTTTGTCGGCGAAAGTCGACATCATTAATTGAAAGAGCTTTTTTTCGCAGCCATCCAGCCAGAAAATCACTAGGGGCGGTCCCTTGACTTACCCAAACAACAACATCCGGAGTATTTACGATTTGGTCGTTCCCTTTTGGCCAAAAGCTACGCCACCAAATCAGCATTTGAGCCAATACCGATACGGCAAAAACTTTTACAGCACTATCCGAGAAATGAGTCTTGTAAAAATGAACCATGGCCCCGTAAAATCGCTCTAGATATCGACGGTTTTTTTGGGTGCTCTCACCTTTGTAATGGAGGATGGTCTGCTGGCCGAAATAATAATTTGTCTTGCCTTTTTTCAATAATTTATAAGAGAAATCTATATCCTCGCCAAACATAAAATAATGCTCGTCTAACCCCCCAATACTGCGGTAATCAGACTTTTTTAAAAACAAAAATGCTCCAGCTAATATAGATACAGGTCCTTGTTGTTCTGGCCCGAGATCATCCTGATAATAAACTCCCTTTTGTCCGCCAAGGCCTAGGAGTTTTCTCAGACTGCCCAGGGGTGTTGGGACCACCCGTTTGCACTCTGGCAAAAAGCAGCCTCGCCCATCGATAAATCGAGTGCCTACAGCTCCGAAATGGTCCTGACCCTTAATCTGTTTTAAAATGGATTTAAAAACGTCTTCTCCGACTACGGTATCTGGATTTAGGATACAGAGATAGGCCCCTTGTGCTTGATTTACCGCCTGATTATAGGCTTTAGCAAAACCAATATTTTCAGTATTGGGCAAAAGTTTTACTTGAGGAAAATCTTCTCCAATAAGCTCAATTGTTCCATCCTCTGAGGCATTATCCACTAGGATTACCTCAGCCTTGATTCCCTGAGTAGCGGCCAGAACTGAGTCAATACACTGCCAAACATAGGGGCGTACATTGTAGCTCAATATAATTACCGACAGCTCCAAAAGATTTGATTAATTCTGTTTAAATGAGGTTTCAAAAGGAATACGATGCACTATACTTCGCCCCAGAGTTACTTCATCGGCATACTCCAATTCGTCGCCTACGGCAATTCCGCGAGCAATAGTGGTCATCACCACATCAGTATCTTCAATCTGCTTAAAGATGTAAAAGTTAGTGGTATCCCCTTCCATGGTTGAACTCAACGCAAAAATGAGCTCTTTTATTTCTTTGGAACGCACTTTTTGTACCAAAGACTCTATGGTAAGATCATGAGGTCCGATACCATCCATGGGAGAAATTTTTCCCCCTAAAACGTGATAGACCCCTTTGAATTGACTTGTATTCTCTATTGCCATGACGTCTCTGATGTCTTCCACCACACACACCAAGGATTTATCGCGATTGACATTGGCACAAATATCACAAAGCGGTAGGTCCGATATATTGTGACATTGCCTGCAAAATTGACTTTGCTCACGCAGCTCGGTCAAAGCCTGACTCAAGGCTGTAGTTCGCGCACTGGGCTGCTTGAGTAAGTGCAAGACCAGCCTCAAGGCCGTGCGCTTGCCAATACCTGGCAATAAAGCCATTTCATCTACGGCACGCGCTAATAATTTTGACGAAAAATCCATCTTTTGGGTTTACTCAATAGTGAATTTTCTGGTGATTTGACCTGAAGGACCACTCAATCTAAGGACATAGAGACCTGAAGCAAAATCACTCAAATCTAAACTCAGCTGCTGGTCCAGTAAAACAGGTGGCGCATAATAAAGTAACTTACCCTGAAGGTCAAAAACTTGTATGCTCATGACTTGTGGCGTAGCAAGATCAAGATTCAAAAAATCTTGAGCAGGAACTGGAGCAATGCTGAGCTTTGTTTGCAAAAAGTCCCCAGTACCGACGACATAGCCATACTTTGTTGAGGACCAAAGACCACGTCCATAAGTCCCGGCATAAATCTTCCCGTTTGCCTGGTTGATCTCTAATTCATTGACAATAACATTGGGCAAATTAGTCATAAAGGCTTGCCACTCGCTAAAGGTGTCATCGATATAGTAAATCCCGTAATCCATACCAAGATACAATCCATTACTCCCGTTATCATCCCAAACCACTGCGAGGGCACTGAAATCAGGTAAATTTAACGTGAGTGAGGTCCAAGTTTGACCTCCGTCATCCGAGACACGAACCTTAGCCGTACCTGTCACTGCCACAGCTACCCGCATTGGGTCAGTAGGATGTATCGCAATGGAATTTATACCCCCTGGAGGAGTCATGGTTTGCCAATCGGTGGCGCCACCATCCATAGTGCGATATAGCTGAGCCCCTCTTGAAGCATACATGATCTGGTTGTCTGATGGGGCAATTTTCATCTGGCTTAGATCCCCGCCAAAATCTTGAGAAATAGGCGTCCAATTTCCCCCTTTGTTTAAACTTTTAAAGACCTGTTCAAAGGCACAATAAATCGTATTTTGAACCGTCGGGTCTTGCTCAAATGGAGAAACCCATGCTCCTGATCCCGAGCCCGGCTCCGGCAGATTGAGTAAGGTTGTGCCTCCATTTTCGGTGCGGTACATACCCCCGAACTGTATCATGCCATAGAGCAGTTCTGGGTTGTCTTTATCGACAAACCCTTCCATACCATCGGCACCGATCCAGTCGATCCACTGGTCAGTTTGGGCATTGTAATATGAAGTACCATTGTCTTGAGAGCCTCCTGTAACTACAACATCTGGTGTTTGAGAGACCCCGATTTTATAAAATTGTCTGATGCCCAATCCTGTCGAAAGGTCGGTGTAATAGTCTGCCGTAATTTCAGTGGTATTCGGCGCTTTAAAAATACCGCCGTCTGTACCCACGTAAAGCGTACTGCCCACAAATTCTAAAATATCCACATCTGCGTGGCAATAGCCTATACCAGCACTGGCCGCATTACCCGGTACCCAGTCTGAACTAATTTCAAAATTAACGCCTCCATCTAGTGAGCGCCAAGTCAAAACACCAGCAATATGTACCTCGTTAACATCATTTGGATTTACGGTGATATCCATATCCCGGGGGGCCTGCCCTCCTGGGTCAAATCCTGCAGTATCATAGCCAAAATAATTCCGTCCAGTATGATCGAGCTGGGTAAAAGAAAAAGCGGCATTATCCGATTTATAGAGCCCGCCAAAACTACCACCATCGGCCTCAATAACATAAACAACATCTGGAGCACTGGCCGATACGCCGATCATTTTCGGATCGCTATTAGGCATGTCGCCATGAGTGATAAAAGTCTCCCCACCATCGGTAGAGACATGAAACTGAAGTCCTGAGGCGTAAATCACCTGTGGATCACCGGGCTTAAATTCAACATCATAGCCTCGACTTTCATTTTGCACAACCTCATCCCAGGCAAAACCACCATTAGTCGAGCGATAAATCCCCTGGTTTTGGGCCGAGGCAAAAAGAATTAGTCCATTAGTGGGGTGGATCAATATTTTATTAACCACACTGTTCCCGATTTGTCCTAAATTAGTCCATGTGGCCCCGGCATCTTGCGACCGAAAAATTAATCCAGAAGTCGAACCAAAAAAATAGGTGTCTGGGTCTGAAGGATCAATGGCAACCGAATACACCTTAATGTTGGCCAGATAATCGGTCAAAGGCACCCAAGTTTCTCCACCATTATAGGTGCGCCATACACCACCGGTTTCACCCCCCACAATAATGTGCTGATCATTATCCTGTTGCACCGATATTCCGGTTACCCGACCCACTCCTGGGCTCCAATGCGTGGTGGCATTCCAATAGGTCGGTCCCATTTCTTCCCAAAAATCAAACATATTGGCCCGGCTCGATGCCGTTTCATTGAGATAGGCATCAAAAGCTTGCATTTCCGCAAGGCGCTCCGCAGTATTGGGTAAATAACCCTGCTCGTCTTGCAGTCGCTGGGCCATGTACAGCCAGCGCTGGTAGGGAAAATACCCTGAGCCCTTCCCCAAATCTCTGTGGGTAAAATACGCTTCAGCCTCGGCATTTATTTCGGCCACAGTATATTGACCGGAATCGATCATTTCTAAATAATTCTGGGCGTTTACTTCCAATACAAACAAGAGTAAAAGGCTTAAAAGGAGGTTAAATTTTTTCATAAATAACGGGTGTCAATGCGTGAGTTAATCGGCTTAAAAGTATGAAAAATATGGCGCTAAGGCGACTATTCTTTGTAATTTTAAACGCACAAAAAACAAGACCATGACCCCTGTTGCCATACTCCTTACTATTGTTGGATATTTTGCCGTGCTCATGCTCATCAGTTGGCGCACAAGCCGTGACGACAGTAACGAAGTCTTCTTTGTGGGGGCAAAATCTTCCCCGTGGTACATAGTGGCTTTTGGCATGATCGGCGCTTCTTTGAGTGGTGTTACCTTTATTTCTGTGCCGGGATGGATCGGTGGATCCCAGTTTACTTATTTCCAGGTCGTTTTGGGGTATCTCGTGGGTTACTGGGTGGTGGCTTTGGTTTTACTACCGATTTACTACAGGTATAATGTAACCTCTATATATCAGTATTTAGAGTCGCGCTTTGGCTGGGTCAGCTATAAAACCGGAGCCTTTTACTTTTTCATCTCACGAGTACTAGGAGCAGCCTTTAGGCTTTTTCTAGTAGCGCTTGTGCTACAGCAATTTGTCTTCGGTGCCTTAGGTGTAAGCTTTGAATGGACGGTGGTACTGTCGATTTTACTTATTTGGGTCTACACCTATAGAGGAGGAATAAAAACTATAGTTTGGACCGACACCCTACAAACCGGATTTATGATCGCCGCTGTTGCCTTGGCAATTTATCTCATTCTACAACAAATGAATCTGAGTCTTGGTGACTTTTTAAATTCTGAAGGCTTTGCAAAGTACAGTCAAATCTTAGTCTTAGACGATTGGCAATCCAAATCATTTTTTTGGAAATCATTTATTGGCGGTGCCTTTATCACTATTTGTATGACCGGGCTTGATCAGGATATGATGCAGAAAAATCTAAGTTGTCGCAATTTAAAAGACGCCAAAAAAAACATGTTGAGTTTTAGCGTCGTACTCACCGCGGTGACTTTTGTATTTATGGTCTTGGGGGCACTGCTTTTTATGTATGCTACTGAAAATCAAATCGAAATTCCTTTAATGGATGGCAAGCCTAAGACAGACTTATTGTTCCCTGAGATCGCATTGAATAGTGGGCTCGGCCCCGGACTTGGGATTGTATTTTTATTAGGGCTCATCGCAGCGGCCTATTCTAGTGCAGACAGCGCTCTAACAGCCCTTACCACGAGTTTTTGCGTGGACTTTTTAAACCTTAAAAGCCTACCCGAGCCCCGTCAAAAGTCATTGCGCAAACAAGTCCATGTAGGCATGAGTGTCCTTTTAATTTTAGTTATTATCGCCTACAAATACATTTTATCGAGCAATGTCATTGACAGTCTGCTCACTGTGGCAGGCTACACTTACGGGCCGCTTTTGGGACTTTTTGCCTTTGGGATATTGACCAAACATCAAATCAAAGATCGCTATGTCTTTTGGGTTACTTTAGTTTCTGTAGTCATAATCACCTTTTTGGGTCAATTAGACCCTAAATATTTAGGCGGTTATATTGTGGGCTACGAACTTCTACCCTTAAATGGTCTGATGACCTTTATCGGTCTTTGGCTGATTCGCAAAAAAGTCGATTAAACTCAGCACCAGCAAGAATCCATTTAGAGTAAATTCAGCTTACAATAATTTTGGATTCATAATTATCTAACCAATTAACTCAGGTATCTAAAGAGTTCAGATAGGTATAAAATAAAGCTGAGGTGCTTGTGGCACCTCAGCTTAAACAACCTAACCAATAAAATAATAGATTGAAGAATAGATCTTCTTCATAGCAATTCCATTATTCTTATGCTAAAGTATAAAATGTTTAACTATTTACCAAAAAAATTAAACAAAATTTTTTCTGACAAGCTGTCACCTATAGAAAAGTGGTATTCTATTTGCCATGAATGGGATAAATAATCTTAAATAAATTGACCATGAACAAAGGAACGATTAATGTATCAGTCGATAATATCTTTCCACTGATCAAAAAATTTCTTTACAGCGACCACGAAATTTTTCTGCGCGAACTCATTTCAAATGCCACGGATGCCACGCTTAAACTGAAGCACTTAACAAGTATTGGCGAGGCACAAACCGAATACGGGAGTCCAACAATCGAAGTTAAAATTGATAAGAAAAAGAAAACCCTTCATATCCTTGATCAAGGAATTGGAATGACACAGGAGGAGGTTCAGAAATACATTAATGAAATTGCTTTTTCAGGGGCTGAAGAGTTTTTAGAAAAGTACAAAGACAAAAAAGCAGATGAGGCCGGCATTATCGGTCATTTTGGCTTAGGATTTTACTCTGCTTTTATGGTAGCCAATAAGGTTGAAATCATCACTAAAAGCTACAAGGATGAGCCAGCTGCGCACTGGACTTGCGATGGTTCACCAAACTATACCCTGGATACTCATAAAAAAACAGAGCGCGGGACAGAAATCATTTTGCATATCAGCGATGAAGAAAAAGACTTTTTAGAAGAGTCTAAAATCCGTGGCTTACTCGTTAAGTATAATAAGTTCATGCCGATTCCCATCAAGTTCGGTAAGAAAACTGAGTATTTGCCCAAACCTGAAGGGGCCAAAGAATCGGACCCTGCTCCTACTAAGGAAGTCGATGACATCATCAACAACCCCAATCCGGCATGGACGAAAACACCAACCGATCTCAAAGACGAAGACTATAAGTCGTTCTACAGAGAGCTCTACCCCATGCAATTTGAAGAACCGCTCTTTCACATTCATTTGAATGTCGATTATCCGTTCAATTTAACGGGGATCTTATATTTCCCAAAGATGTCTCCGGACATGAATATGCAAAAAGATCGCATTCAACTGTATCAAAACCAGGTTTTTGTCACAGATAATGTCGAAGGCATCGTTCCTGAATTTTTAACCATGCTGCGCGGTGTAATCGATAGTCCGGACATTCCACTAAACGTGTCGCGAAGCTATCTGCAAGCCGATGGTGCCGTAAAAAAAATCTCAAGTTATATCACGCGCAAGGTTGCCGATAAGCTCAAGAGCCTGTTTAACGAAAACCGTGAAGATTTCAGCGCTAAATGGGAGGACATTAAAGTGGTAATCGAGTACGGTATGCTCACTGAAGAAAAGTTCTTTGAAAAAGCAGAGAGCTTCTACCTCTACCCCAATGTAGATGGTGAATTCTTCACCTACGAAGAACTCAAAGAAAAATGTACCGCATTACAAACCGATAAAGACGGGAAGTTAGTTTATCTCTATGCCTCTGACAAAGATGCTCAGCATAGTTATATTGAGGGCGCTAAAGCCAAAGGCTACGAGGTACTTTTGATGAACACACCGATTGTGGGTCATTTACTGCAAAAACTTGAAGGCAGTAAAGAGAACATCAGTTTTGTCCGTGTGGATAGTGACTCTATTGAAAACCTCATAAAAAAGGATGATACCACGCCTTCTAAACTCACGGAGGATGAAAAAACTGCCCTTAAGGATCGCCTTGAGTCTGTTATTCCCACAAGTACCTATACCGTGCAAATGGAATCTTTGGACAGTAGCTCAAGCCCTTTTGTCATCACAGAGCCAGAATTTATGCGTCGCATGAAAGAAATGCAGCAAACTGGTGGCGGAGGAATGTTTGGCATGGGCCAAATGCCTGAAATGTATAACCTAGTGGTTAATACAAATCATGAATTGATTCAAAAGATCATCCAGACCAAGACTCAGGCCAAACAAGAGCGACTCATAAAACAAGGGTTTGATCTAGCCAAGCTGAGTAAAAACTTACTCAAGGGCCAGGATTTAACTCAGTTCATCAACCGCAGTTTTGAGTTAATCAAATAAACTAGGCTGTAGTTTTTTAAACAGAAAATCAAAATGCCTCCGTGACGATCGGAGGCATTTTTTATCTTCACAAAAAAATAATTTATGTTTCCTTGGCATCAATACTTACTTGGGCTGCTTCTGGTTGCGGCTGGATTTTTTCACATCCAAAAACCAAAAATATTTCTGTCCATTATGCCTGACTATTTACCAGCGCACAAATTCTTGGTATTGATCAGCGGCATCGCAGAAATGGTTCTAGGTCTCATGCTGCTGAGTCCTCAGGGGCAAGTTACGGCCGCATGGCTCACGGGGGCAATGTTTGTGATTTATTTACCCTTGCACTGGCATATGATCAGTGCCCCTCCAAAGTGGTTTAAATGGCACAAGGTTTTTCTTTGGTTGCGCCTGGCTCTACAATTCGGACTCATCTACTGGGCCCTGCAATATATTTAACCCTGTACTTAAATTGAGTTATCCTAATACCTCATTGAGCAATGCTGCGAGCCTTAAGCCTGCTTGTTGCAATTGACTGCGAATGACATTAGTGTAGCGATAAGCATAAGGATAACTGAGTTTCTCCTCAGGTGTGGTATTGGCATATACATCCAAACAAAGCGCACGACTCTGATTGACCCAATCCATTAATGAAGACTCTTCAATGGCTTTGATTTGCCCTTTTCCCAAACGGTCTTGGTTCTCGACGAGCTCAGTATAAGACATATTATAGTGTTCAATGAGTTGAGTATCCCAGAGTCGATGCAAGTTTGTCGACTCGTTAAACCACTTGACATAAAATCGATTTCCTCCGCGGTCATCTGCCTGTCCTACATGGAGTGGCTGATGCAGATCCCCCACAAAGTGCACGAGCATTTTGAGGTAGAAAGCACGCTCCTGCTTTGACTTGCTCTTATCTTTTAAAATAGAAACACAAAACTCAATGCCCTGAATGATATCGCCTTCCTCATTAATGGGATGATCACCATAATGACTATCAAAAGGAAAATTTACGTAATGCCAGGGCACAAATTTATCGTACTGAGCGTCGCTCCGGATTTCATCGGCATAGGTCGACACAAAAGCTAATGATTGTCCATCGAGTAGCTCATCGATAATTTTGGCCACCTTGGGTTTTAAATTGGCCTGGGCAATAGCTCCGACCGTTCTATGGCCAGTAACTCCCCAATCAGGACTGGGGACCGAAGCACTAACTGAAATACTGAACATTAAAATAAAGAGACAATTCACAGCTGTTTTCATCGTTTTGAGATTTGTACACAAATATAACCGCTTAAGCGTGAAATCCTTTTGAATTTAACTATTTTCAAGTCTTTTTAGAACCTATTTTATTTAAAAAATATGAGCTTTCGTTTACACAATACGCGGCACTTACTGATTTTAGGATTCCTACTTATTACGGGTTTTTCATTTGGTCAAGGAGCCTTTGGTTTGGATAAAAACACCCAGGAAAAAACGGCGCTGAGTGCTTCAGAATTAAACATAAGCCCGCTGATTCAAGGAACATTGCTTTTGCCTGAAAGCGCCGAGCATCCCGACCTAGTCCTGATCATCCCGGGCTCAGGACCCACCGATCGAAACGGCAACCAGCCCATGATGAGCAATAACGCCTTAAAGTTTTTGGCCCAGGGGCTACAAGAGCACGGAATCGCTTCATTCCGATACGATAAACGCGTAATTCCCCTGATACGTCAGGGCAATTTCCAAGAACAAGATATAGCCTTTAACGATTTTATTGACGATGCTCGGCTGGTGCTCAACTACTTTAAAAAAAGCAGTGGTTTTAATAAAATTTATATCGCCGGTCACAGCCAAGGATCACTCGTGGGTATGGTGGCCGCCCAAGAAGGTGCTGATGGCTTTATCTCCATTGCTGGAGCCGGACAGAGCATTGACCATGTAGTCATTGACCAACTTTCATTACAACTACCCACAGCGGTACCCGGTTGCGCTGCTGCCTTCAAAACCCTAAGAGAAACCGGGCGGGTTGATAACTTTCCACAGGAACTCAGCGCTATTTTCCGACCAAGCCTTCAGGGGTTTATGTATCAATGGATGAGCTATGACCCGGCAAAGATTCTCGGGAGTTTAACCATACCTACCATGATCATTAATGGAAGTAGCGATCTCCAAGTTTCAGAGCAAGAAGCCCTTTTATTAAAAAAAGGAGCCCCCATGGCCGAGTTTAAAATTATCCTAAACATGAATCACGTGCTTAAAATCATTGATGAAAAAGGACTGGCTAATGGCAAAAGCTACAATGACCCAAATATGCCAATAGCCCAGGAGCTGATTGAACATATCAGCGATTTCGTGTATAAAAATTCTACGAAATCGCCCTAGACCGAGTCATTTATTGTTCACAAATTTTGCATCTTTGTGACTGATAATAAATCCGACGACATGAGAAAATTAGCCCTTTTATTTCTGGTATTTACGAGTATTTTCGGATGCTCAAATCCGAAAGGAAATTCAGTCATTAACGGCTCTATAAAAGGACTCAACAAAGGACAGCTCCTATTGCAAAAAATCGAGGACACTACATTAGTGACCCTAGATTCCTTGCGCATATACGAAAGTCCGGAGTTTGTGTTTTCTCTTGATCTTCAAGAGCCCGAAGTCTTGTATCTGGCCTTAAAGTTTGACGATAGCATTACCCAAACACGCTATTTGCCATTTTTTGCCGAACCCGGCAACATCAATATCAAGACCAGCCTTAAAGGATTTGGTTACGACCAAAGCATTACGGGTTCAAAAAACCAAAGCAAGTGGGATGAATTTAAATTGTTACAAGGTCGATATAACGACAAGCAATTGGAGCTCATACAATCTGAATTGGCGGCAGGGCAACAAAACAATACTTCAGAGGTCAAGCGCGTGCAAAGTCAAAGACAAAAACTACTTAGCGCTCGATATCTGGCCACTGTGAATTTTGCCAAAAATCACAGCGACCTCCCAATAGCGCCTTATTTAATGCTGGCTGAAATTCCAGATGTCAATCTCAAATACCACGACACTATTTATAAACTGCTCAGCCCAGAAATAAAAAACTCCAAATACGGTAAAGCATTGGAGTTGTTTATGAATCAACAAAAAGATTCAGTTCTATAAAGCATTGATTTTATCAATAAGCGCTCGACCACGTGTTTCTAACTCTTGGTTGATGGCTTTAAAGTGTTGTTTTTTATTCTCTACAGAACGATCATTTACTTTCTGGATAAGCTCGTCAAACACCTCTATAGCCTCGTCAATAATTTTACCAGAAGCCTCGACGCCTTTATCAGAATTGGTCATCTCCCAGATGTAAACCGCTTCGATAATATCGCCTAGAACGTAGTTAATGTCTTTTTTTAAGTCTCTTTTACTTGACATGATTTAAAATTTTGAGCAAAAATAATGTTTTTTAAGTCCCTATGGGACAATAACCTCCAAAATCTCAGCACCCGAAGTCTGAATCTCAAAAGCCCCTAATGCCGCCGGCACAAGCACTGTTTCTCCACTATTTAACGAAATGGACTTCCTACCAGGCGACCATAGTTGCGCCGTACCGCTCACACACATCAATACCATAAATGACTCCTTTGGATCTGTGGCCATTGAGACGGTCTGGTTTAGCGACCAAAGTGAGGTTTGGAAATAATCGCTTGTGTAAATAGAGTTCGCCTTATTGTTTGTTACCTCTTTTGGACGACAAAACACTTGATCTAGGTCGTGAAACACTAGGGCCCGCTCGGCCTCCTCTAGATGTAATTCCCTGTAGGTCCCATTAACATCAGGACGATCCCAATCGTAAATTCTGTAAGTCACATCTGAAGTTTGTTGAATTTCAGCTAACACCACCCCACCGCCTATGGCATGTACTAAACCAGGTGCGATGAAAAAAGCATCCCCTGGTTGAACCGAAACCTCATTTAATAAATCAGTAATAGTTCCTTGCTCGACCGCTTGCTTATAGTCTGCGAGCGTGACCCCGGCTTTAAAACCAATGACCAGTCGCGCCCCAGGGTCGGCCTGAAGGACATACCACATCTCTGTTTTACCAAAACTGTTGTGATACTCTTTGGCAATGGCATCATTGGGGTGTAATTGAACCGACAAATCTTCTTTGGCATCGATAAACTTAAACAATAAGGGAAACTCACCCTTATAAGTCTTAAATACGCGCTCGCCCAATAATTGTGGCCCGAATTTTTCTATTAGCTGGTTTAAATCCGGCTCTTGATGATCTTGCTGATCAAGGACTGATACTTTGCCCGAGACACCAGAAATTTCCCAGCTCTCCCCAATGCGCTCTCCAGCAGGCTTTTTATAATATTTGTGCAACTTATCCCCGCCCCAAACCTTGGAAAATTGCTGTGCCTTGAATTTTAAAAAGCTTAATTCCATTTAGCCCGTTCAATTATATTTTTTCAGCACTATTCAGGTCCGGTATAAACCACAAAATTGCGCGGTGTTTCAAATAATTTAATGGTTATGCCATATTGCGGAGCAATTCGACCGCGAAGTTTGGTCCAAATGACCTTAGCTATGTTTTCAACAGTGGGTATCAAATCAGCAAATTCAGGCACTTCTAAATTTAAATTCTTATGATCAAAGGGATCCTCCACTTCGGTTTTAATAATTTCTTTAAGCTCAGCAACATCCATTACAAATCCAGTTACAGCGTCTATAGGACCAGTAATACCTACCTCGAGATCATAATTGTGTCCATGATAATTCGGGTTGCTGCACTTGCCAAATACTTCAGCATTTTTTTCATCACTCCATTGGGGTAAAAACAATCGATGTGCGGCATTAAAATGCGCTTTTCTGTATAAAGTGGTGCTCATTAGGAAATCAATTGACAATACTTTTCAAATATAATTTTAAACCAAACTGTGTAAAGCTCGGGATTTTGGTCAATGTCTTTTTTCAACTCATCCATCGAAATCCAGCGCCAACTCGCCACTTCTTCGGGATTAATTTGTGGGACGTTTTGGTAATGGCCCACTAAAATGTGATCCAATTCATGCTCAGTAAGACCATTGTCAAAAGGGGCCTTGTAGATAAAAGAGCCTTTAAAAGTCAAATCTGTCTCAAACCCCATTTCTTCGCGTAACCTGCGCCTGCCGGCATCAATCGAATCTTCACCCATGCGCTGATGACTGCAACAGGTATTGGTCCATAGTCCCGGGGAATGATACTTATGCAAAGCCCTCTGCTGAAGCATCAGCTCTTTCTTATCATTAAAGATAAATACAGAGAATGCGCGATGAAGAACGGCCTTTTGATGGGCCTCCATTTTTTCCATGGTGCCTTGTGGCTCGTCCCGTTCATTGACCAGTATAACGTGTTCTTGGGTCATTGCATTTTTTTTCAAAGGTACAAAATGAACTCAGAAGTTCTCGTGCCTCGAAAATGGCAAATGAGTGATATGCTGGATTATTGCTGAACTAAAAAGACAGAACGGCGATTCCATTGATGATCCTCATCACTGCATGGACCTTCGTTGCAATCAATAAGTGGCCTTGATTCTCCAAAGCCTTTGGCTGTTAGACGCTGAGCAGCAACACCCTTTTCAATAAGCCAGCTGCGCGTTGCGGCTGCTCTTTTTGAAGAAAGTGATTCGTTATATTCATCACTTCCGCGCTGGTCGGTGTGCGACTCAATATTCACGACAATCTCGGGATGCTGCTCCATGGCCACTAAAATTTTGGCCAACTCGACTTCGGCATCTGCGCGAATATTGTAACGATCAAAGTCAAAATAAATCGGTTGTAAATTCAACTTACACCCTAAGTCATTTGGTCGACAAGGATCTTTAAAGGTCAGTGGAATAGGTACTGACATCTCTGAGGTCACCGCTGGTGTGTGCAAAATTACTTCATTCGGCTCATAACCTGGTGCTGTGGCCGTGATTCTAATATCTTGGTCACAATCGTAGGCGAATGAGAAACGCGCCTCTGGTCCCATAATAAACTCCTGAACTTGATTATTTTCAGGGTCAAAAATTTGCACATAAGCCCCCGGAATTTCCTCCCCTGTTTCTTGATCAAAAACATTTCCTGCAAGGGCAATTTTGCACAGGGTCTCAAAGGCGTAAATTTCATCGCCCTGACTATCTGCACCCCCTCTGTTTGAAGTAAAATAACCCGTCTGACGCTCGACACTGTATACCAAGCCAAAATCATCCATGGGACTATTTACGGGCTCAGAGAGATGAGCAATAGAGGCTGCTTCATCACTCAAATCGAGACTGTAGATATCTAATCCACCCATGCCCGCATAACTGTCCGAGGCAAAATACAGTATATTTTGTGCGTCAACAAAGGGAAAGGTTTCACGGCCTGCAGTATTAATGCTAGCACCCAGATTAACAGGCTCTGCGGATATGCTGTCTCCCAAAATGACGGCATACCACAGATCTGTTCCTCCTTGGCCTCCTGGACGATCAGAGGCAAAATATAGTTTTGACTCGTCTGCACTTAGGGCAGGATGCGCCGAAGAATATGTTACATCATTGAGCGGCAAATCTGTAAAATTACCCCAGTCACCATTTTCCATCAACTCAGCACGCACAAGTTTTAAGCGCATGGTAGGATCTGCTTTTTCTTGTTCTTTGGTCAAGGATTGACTTTGTGTAAAATACATCACCTTTCCATCTGCTGTAAAAGTAGCCGTGGACTGATAGCCCGCAGGTTCAAAGGCTCCTCTTAAAGGATTAACACCAATGACATTTCCTTGGGGGTCAAAACTTGTTTGATAGAGCTTGGAAAACGGCTGATTGGTCCAATTATGCAGTTCAGCATCTTGACCCTGAGGTCGTGTAGAACTAAACACCATGGACTGCCCTAAAAAAGCAGGCCCGAAATCAGAGTAAGAAGAATTATAGCTCGATTGATCCTTTAAGGTCACTTCAAAAGGCAAAGCACTCACTTGGGCATTACCCAGATACGCGAGAGCGCCTTCCATAGCGCTGAATTGCTCCATTAATTCATCGGCACGATTTGCATCACCGGCAGACTTACTGGCCTGAGCCGCTCGATACATGATAGCGGCAGTAGCTTGATCGGGAAATTGATTAATGAGAGAATTATACCACTTGGCGGCATTGACATAATCACTATTCCAATAGTAAGTATCTCCAAGATTCTCATAAACCTGAGCCGAGGTATAACCTTTTTCAACAACTTTCAAATAAACCTCTCTAGCATCTACATAGGCCAGATTATCCGACTGTTTTTCGGCCTTACGAAGTTTATTTTTCTGAGCCCAGGTTCCCGTCGAAAAACCGAGAAAAATGAGCACTAATACTGTATTTATATATTGACTTTTCATATGCTTCAATGTTAAAAGAATCTAGGGGCAATTATACGTTCAACACTTTTGAATACATCAAATCGAAAAATTACTTCATAAGAACCATCGCTATAAGTCTCCAGTTCCGTGGTTTGATAATCGTATCCTACCCCGATAAACAAGCCATCATTCACTTGGAAACCTGCCATGGCACTTACTGCGGCATTTAGCCTATAAGAAGCGCCTAAAGTGATTTTTTCACGAATCAAGAAGTTAGCAGAGGCATCCCATTGTACTGGAGCACCTTCGACCACCTTGATCATAGTCGCAGGCTTAAACTTTAAATTTTGATTCAAATCAAAAACATAGCCTGTAATAAAAAACCAGTGAAGCTCTTCTGCCGCAGTGGTTGCTCCAAGATTACCCGCTTGACCGGAGACTATTGCATCTATTGAACTCGAATCAAAATGCTTGGTCTTCATAATGTTTGGAAGCGAAACCCCGGCATAAAACTTGTCGGTAAAATAATAAGCACCCAGTCCAACTTGAGGTTGTAATTTGCGGTCAATATTTACATCGAATATGTCCCCTTGACCTTCTAGGGGAATATTTAACTTCGAGAAATCAACGTTTAGGAAATCTATACCAGCCTTAATTCCAAAAGCCAATTGACCTTTTTCATTCATCCGCAAGTTGTAAGCGTAATCGAGAGTCAAATTAGTTTCAACCGAGGGACCTATTTCGTCATGAACCAAGGAGAATCCGATACCCATATTTTCTAGTTGACCCAGTGGTGTGCTGTAAGTCAAAGTTCCTGTCTGAGGGGCTCCATCAAAATTGACCCATTGACTTCTTCCTAGAAGCCCAATGCTTGTATGTAGTTTTGAACCCACATAGCCTGGATTGACTACCTGAGTATTGTACATGTATTGAGTGTATTGAGGATCCTGTTGTGCCCAAATCATATGGGAAAACAAAATCATTAAGACAACAATACCGGGGCTAAAGTATTTTTTCATTGTCATATTAGGTTTTATTGCTATTAGAGTGCTTATTATCTTTTTCATAATGTTACTGATTTAGATATAAGTACCCCGTGTAAGCTGATTGACCATTTATCGGCTCACTATTGGCGTCAAAAGTTAATACGTAAAAATAAGTTCCTGTCGGCAGCAGATTGCCTGAACCCGCCACACTACCGACATTGGCATATCCATTAAAGACATTATTGGTTTCGTTGTAACCACGAGATTCCCAAACAAGGACCCCCCAACGGTTATAAATCTTCATGTCGTTTGCTGGGTAGGCATCGATATTCTCTATCCAGAAGAAATCATTTTTGCCATCACCATTAGGTGTCACACCATTATAAATAGCAATCTCATCTACTTCACTTAATACCCCCGGAAGAATAACACGTGTCGGAGCATCCTGATCGTAGGATAATGGATCTGAATTATCGCTAAGCTCAACCCCATTTAAAATCGCAGTCATAAGGGCTTGTGTGTCGAAGTAATTTCTGTCGATATCTTCTTGCTTTATGACATAGGTCGCCGTAAATGATGTTAAATCTTCTTGTTCAGGCTCCAATTCCAGGGCAGTAGGTCCACTAATTTCCACATCAGGGTTTTGACATGAAATTGTAATATCAGTAATGGTTGTCGCGCTTAAATTCTTGAGACTTATCGTATATGAAATAGTCTCACCAACATTTGCAGCGAAATCATTATTCAAATCGTTCCACTCTCCTTGAAGGATTATCCCAATACTTCCTTCTTGACAAAGATTGATAGAAGTCGGACCATCTTCAAAGAAACTCACATCGTGCGATAAGTCTGAAGTCGATTCATTAAAATATGTTTGCGCTTCAGCAGTGGCCGTACTTGAAATAACCCCTGCATCAAGATCGTCTTGCGTAATGACATACTCTGCAGTGTAAATCCAAAGTTCGTCCAAATCTAGTACTCCATCATTGTCATCATCGCCACCGATATAGACTAAGGATACTTCTGGGTTTGGCGCTTGCAATAAAGGATCTTCAATATTGATATTGGTTAATTGGACATTTCCTGAGTTTGCAACAGTGTAAGTGAATAAAACCTGATCTCCAGGTTCAGAACAGCCGTTGTTGTCAATTAGCTCAGCTTCTTTGATTAAACTTATAGAACAGTCAAATAAAGTAAGCATTACTTCGGTACGATCATTACTAGCACAACCCGTTTGTAGATTGTAGTTCTCAGCGTAATAGGTAATGGTTCCAATGGAGGATAAGCTAGGGTCAGCCACCACATTCCCATCAACTGGGGCATCATACCAAACGATTTCAAACCCTGAAATCTGTGTCACGGCATCTTGAGCATTTAATGTGGTTCCTTCCACAAAACAAGCCACTAGATCACCATTGTTAATCGGGGCGCTCGGCGCTTCGATTAATTCCAAAGTAACCGCCGTTCTCGATAGAGAGGTACATCCAGTATTAAAACTATAGGCTTCAGCATAATAAGTCACACTACCAACGCTACTTAAACTTGGGTCCGCAACAACATTGCCCCCAGTGGCAGCATCATACCAGTTTACTATTTGACCGGCACTAACACTTACTGTGGCGGTTAGTGTTTGAATAGGTGAAAGGGCACACTCCATTTGATCACCACCGCTTACAGGTGCCTCTGGCAATTCTTCAATGATTAGGTTTACAGGGGTTCTTGTAGTAGAGATACAACCAGTACTTAGACGCAAGGTCTCTGCATAATAGGTGACATTTCCTACGTTACTCAGGCTTGGGTCTGTGACTACACTTCCTCCCGTAGCAGCGTCATACCAAACCACGATATGTCCGTCGCCGACAAAGGCCTCTGCTGTAATGGTCTGAACAGGGCTTTCGGCACACTCGCGCTGATCGCCACCGCTCACTGGTGGATTTGGTATTGTAATGTCTTGGGTGATAACGATACTCGCAGTATCAGTACAGCCGTTGGCCGCAGTAACCGTAACCGTGTAAGTCCCTGGACTGCTAACAGTGATCCCAGCTGTGCTCGCTCCTGTACTCCACAAGTAGCTTCCGCCTCCTGTGGCCTCTAAACTAATCTCGGTAACTGAACAGGTTAATTCAGTCGCTCCAGTTAAGTTGTCGATACCAGCGGTGGGCGTGGCTAAAAGGGTTAAGGTCACGGGAGTTCTGCTCAATGAGGTACAGCCTACTGCTCTACTTCCATTGATAGGTCTTCCAGAAATAGCACCATTGCCGCCACGAGAAAAATCTCTTGAATTAGGGTTGGCTGATTGACGTCTGGCCGAATCATTAAATGGTGTTGTGCTGCGCGTCGAAACGGCCTCAGCCCAATAGGTAATAGTACCGATTGACCCAAGTACAGGTGAAGCCACCACATTGCCTCCAGTAGCAGCATCATACCATACAATTTCGGTATCCACAACGGCCGTTACCGCATCGTTTGCATCTATAGTCTGTATTGGATCTGAAGCACATTCAGAAATGTCACCCGTACTAACAGGAGCCTCTGGCGCTGCATTAATCGTCAAGGTAACAGGAGTTCTACATTCACTAGTACAACCGGTGCTAAGATTCACGCTTTCTGCGTAATACGTCACTGCTCCTATACTATTTAATGTCGGCGAAGCAACCACATTACCCCCTGTAATAGCATCATACCAGACTAAAGACTCACCTGAATCAATACTTGCTGTAGCCGTCAATGTCTGAATAGGGGCTTCTTCACAAACAGATTGATCCCCACCACTTACTGGTGCATCTGGTTTTGCAAAAACGCTAAACGATGTCTGGGTTGTTTTCACACAACCATTCGTGGTATAGGTATAGGTAATGGTATAGTTGCCAGGATCACTCTCATCAACATCAATCACACCGGTATACCTATTGATTCT
>JALRAI010000005.1:27730-42265 GCA_023258055.1 Flavobacteriaceae bacterium
TGATTCTCAAACCACCTGGTGAAGCAGTGAATTGTCCGTTTTGAACACCTATTATGGTTGGCTCAATTTCAGTATTTCTTACATATCCTGAACCTTGTAAATCACCGCATTCTTCGGACTGATTCACACAATAAAAACTTGGTTCGTATGAAATCTCCGCAGTATTGATGGTCAGTCCCACACTGATGGGCCCCACAAAGTCATTAAGCGCTGCAGTAGGAGAAGTCGAGTTTTTGGTTTTTACCAATACTGTACTGAAAGTAATCCCCAAACAAGGGTCAGGCAAGCCTCCAAAAATGTCTGTTAGATTCAATCCCCCCTCAGCAAACTGATAAGGGTCATAAACCACATCGTTAAAAGCCCCAAAGGGCACACTAACTGCATTAAGGTTGGTTTGCCCAAAAGCATTGTCATTGCTCAGAATAATATATAAATTATACTGAAAACCTCCACTGCCATCGGGCTCCCACAAATAAAAATAAATGCTGACGTTTGAACCACCATTTCCGTATTCAAATGTGAGCAAAATATCATTTTCGGTACGCCCCCCGTCTGGACCAGCTGAAGTAAAAGTAAAATCAGGATTGGCAGTAAGCCCTGCTTGAAAAAATTCAAAATCAATATAAGAGGTACCATTTGTAGAACGACGGTCTGCTCCTAGCATGAGCCACTGCTGTGGATCGCTGGGTGTGGACTCGTCCATGGCCATGTGGAACAATACATTATTAATGTCCCCTTTACCAGTAACGGACGAATTGGTCCAAGTCCAGGTATTTGGATCATCAAAAGCTTTAGACCCTCCGGTAAAACTGTTGTCTGAATTTGTATTGAATTCATCTGTAATAAGCTGGGTCATGCTCGTAAGTGCGCCACCAGTATTATCCAGGACAAATCCACCTGAGCCCGCTGCACCAGCGACCCAGTCACCCACACCATTGGTAGGAGTATTCGCCTCGAGGTTCCCATCAATTTCAAACCCACCAGATGGATTTTGAACCCCTATAGTCTGTGCCTTAAGGTCTATTGAACCTGACAGGGCAAGAATAAAGGAAAAAAGAACAATCTGTAAGGTCCCGATTTTCTTAAAAATAGGAGAATTGATCTGCTCGTGGGCGATCATAGCAGTCCTCGCGTTTAATACGACCTGAAGAATAATAGTCTTAAGAGAAGTAGTAAAACGTCGGAACCTTTTTAAACTGGGGCTAATTCCGTACATAATTACTTAAAGTTGGTTTGCATTTAACCGTGCCCGGTGGTTCGAATAATTATTATATTATTTTATTGGTAATTCAAAAATAGCTCAAGAACCACCTTGCCTAATCATTGCATGGATGAAATTCGATAAGGAGTTTATAATCTTCGCCCAAATGCACAAAATAGTATTTTTTCGTAGGAAAAAAATAAGTATCTACCAACATAATCAATTGACTTAATGCACATTATAGTTTACACTATTGTAGGAATTATTAAATAATATTTATTCAGCCTATGTTTTACTCTATGGTTATATTTGCTGCAAATTCCTAATATGTCCTTAGCGAGAGAAATCAAGAGGCGAAAAACATTCGGTATTATCTCCCATCCTGATGCGGGTAAAACAACTTTGACTGAGAAGTTGCTCCTTTTTGGTGGTGCTATACAAGAGGCCGGCGCCGTAAAGAGCAATAAAATCAAAAAGAGTGCTACTTCAGATTTTATGGAAATCGAGCGCCAACGGGGGATATCCGTGGCGACCTCGGTGTTAGCCTTTGAATACAAAGGCCTTAAAATTAATATCCTCGACACCCCAGGACACAAGGATTTTGCAGAAGACACCTTTCGCACACTTACTGCCGTCGACAGTGTGATTGTGGTTATCGATGTCGCCAAAGGAGTTGAGGAACAAACCGAAAAACTAGTGGAAGTTTGCCGGATGCGCCGAATTCCAATAATCGTATTTATCAATAAACTTGATCGTGAAGGAAAAGATGCCTTTGACTTGCTCGATGAAATAGAACAAAAGCTACAACTCACTGTGACCCCACTGTCCTTCCCCATTGGTATGGGTTATGATTTCAAGGGGATATATAATATTTGGGAGAAGAATGTTAATCTCTTTAGCGGTGATTCCCGAAAAAATATTGAGGAGACCATTAAAATTGAAGATCTCCAGGACCCTGAACTAGACAAAATCGTGGGCACAAAATCAGCCTCAGCACTTCGGGACGATTTAGAATTAGTCCATGAGGTGTACCCAGACTTTGACCAAGACGCTTACCTTGATAGTCATCTACACCCAGTGTTTTTCGGGTCGGCCTTAAATAATTTTGGAGTCCGTGAATTACTTGATGCTTTTATTGGTATCGCCCCAGAACCAAAGCCCAAAGAAAGCAGCACGCGTTTGGTTCATCCTGTTGAAGACAAATTTTCAGGATTTGTCTTTAAAATCCACGCCAATATGGATCCTAAGCACCGAGATCGGCTGGCCTTTGTAAAAATTGTATCAGGGACTTTCGAGCGTAATACCCCTTACTGGCATGTCCGCTCAGGCAAAAAGATGAAATTTTCAAGCCCAAATGCCTTTTTCGCAGAGAAAAAGGAAATCGTCGATGTGAGTTACCCTGGAGATATCGTAGGGCTGCACGACACGGGAAATTTTAAAATTGGGGATACCCTGACCGAAGGGGAGGACATGGAATACAAAGGCATACCAAGCTTTTCCCCAGAACACTTCAAATACATTAACAATGCTGACCCGATGAAGAGTAAACAGCTCGAAAAAGGCATTGATCAGCTCATGGACGAAGGGGTGGCCCAATTATTTACTCTAGATCTCAATGGCAGAAAAGTAATTGGCACGGTTGGGGCGCTGCAGTTTGAGGTCATTCAGTACCGTCTAGAGCACGAATACGGCGCTAAGTGTAGCTATGAGCCCCTAAATGTTTATAAGGCCTGTTGGGTAGCTCCTACCGATCCAAAGGGTGCTGAATATGCGGATTTTAAGCGCGTCAAATCGAAATTTTTGGCCCGGGATAAATCAGGTCAACAAGTATTTTTTGCCGACTCAGCATTTACACTGCAAATGACCCAACAAAACTATCCAAGCATCAAGTTTCACTTTGTCAGTGAATTCGATTAATCCTCGCGTCTTTTACGGAAAAAGGATTCGCATAAAAGACATAAAACGTGCCTTTATTGTTTTCTTTAGGCCTCTCCTGTTGGGCCAAAATTTATGGGCATAGTGGCTTGTTGATAGTCCTTAATTTCGCCATGCATGGACTCGAATCGTTGTACGTTGTCTTGGATGGCTTTCAACAATCTTTTGGCGTGCTGAGGCGTCAAAACGATTCGAGACTTCACTTTGCTTTTAGGCACTCCCGGCATAACGGAAATAAAATCAAGAACAAACTCGGATTGAGAGTGATTGATAATCGCCAAATTGCTATAAATTCCTTGAGCAATGTTCTCGTCTAACTCAATATTTATTTGATTGGGTTTCTGTGTTTTATTGTCTGACATAAGCCTAGATGTTTTAATTACAAAAAAATTGCGCCCCTGTTTTCAGGAGCGCAATTTATTGAAACTTAATTATAGTTTACTTCCTCTTGGGGTTCATGAGTCATGGCCTCAAGTTCCTCTTTGGAGCCTACAATAATTGTGTCGTAGTCTCTCATACCCGTACCTGCTGGAATTTTGTGACCAACAATTACGTTTTCTTTGAGTCCTTCAAGTCCATCAACCTTACCGCTTACAGCCGCTTCATTGAGCACTTTAGTCGTCTCTTGGAACGAAGCCGCCGAGATAAACGATTTAGTTTGCAGTGAAGCCCTTGTAATTCCCTGTAGGATAGGTGTAGCGGTTGCAGCCACAGCATCACGTGCCACAACTACTGCTTTATCCTCACGTTTTAGCAATGAATTTTCATCGCGTAATTCACGAGAAGAAATTATCTGTCCTTCCTTAAGGGTAGCAGAATCGCCGGCGTTTTCAACGACTTTCATTCCGAAAATTTTATCATTTTCTTCAATGAAGTCGTCTTTGTGCACTAATTGATCTTCAAGGAAAAGGGTATCTCCTGGATCTACGATTTGAACCTTACGCATCATTTGACGCACCACTACTTCAAAGTGTTTATCATTAATCTTCACCCCTTGTAGTCGATAGACCTCTTGTACCTCATTCACCAGATATTGCTGAACTGCCGATGGTCCTTTGATACTCAAGATATCATCTGGAGTAATAGATCCATCCGATAATGGCATTCCGGCACGAACATAATCGTTTTCCTGTACCAAAATCTGATTTGATAATTTCACCAAATATCTCTTGACTTCACCCAGTTTAGATTCAACGATAATCTCACGATTTCCTCGCTTGATTTTACCAAATGAAATAACTCCATCAATTTCACTAACCACAGCAGGATTCGATGGGTTACGCGCTTCAAATAACTCAGTCACACGTGGAAGACCTCCGGTGATATCACCCGCCTTAGCAGATTTACGAGGAATCTTAACAAGAACTTTTCCTACCTTGATTTTGTCCTGATCGTCCACCATCAAATGCGCCCCAACCGGAAGGTTGTAGGAACGAATGACGTTGTTCTTACCATCGACAATATGCAATGTTGGAATTTTCTTTTTATCACGTGATTCAGATATTACTTTCTCTTGGAATCCAGTTTGTTCGTCGATTTCAACCTGGAAAGTAATCCCTTGTTCGATGTTTTCAAACTTGATTTTACCGGCAAATTCCGAGATAATTACCCCGTTATATGGATCCCATTGACAAACCACATCGCCCTTTTTCACCTTTTGGCCGTTTTTAACCATCAAAGATGAACCATAAGGAATGTTATTTGTACTTAAAGTGATACCTGACTTTTCGTCTATCAATTTCGCTTCTGAGGTACGAGAAATTACGATATCCACTGAATTTCCTTCGCTATCCTCGCCTTTAACGGTTTTTAAATCTTCGATCTCAATACGACCATCAAACTTAACAACCAATTTATTGTCCTCAGAGATGTTACCCGCAATACCCCCTACGTGGAAGGTTCTCAAGGTCAGCTGAGTTCCAGGTTCACCGATAGACTGAGCAGCAACTACACCGACGGCTTCACCACGCTGTACCATTTTATTGGTCGCAAGGTTACGTCCGTAACATTGGGCACAAATTCCTTTTTTGGCCTCACAAGTCAAGGCTGATCTAACCTCAATACGCTCCACTGGAGAGGCATCAATTTTGGCCGCAATTGCGTCCGTAATGTGGCCTCCTGCAGCAACGAGTAATTCAGAGGTCAATGGATCGTAAACGTCATTCAAAGAAGTACGTCCTTTGATGCGCTCTGCCAGAGACTCAACAATCTCTTCATTCTTCTTAAGTGGGGTCACCTCGATTCCTCTAAGCGTACCACAATCTTCAGAATTAATTATCACATCCTGAGATACATCGACCAAACGACGTGTCAAATAACCAGCATCCGCAGTTTTTAGTGCGGTATCCGCAAGACCTTTACGCGCCCCGTGTGTCGATATAAAGTACTCAAGAATCGAAAGTCCTTCTTTAAAGTTCGATAAAATCGGGTTTTCGATAATTTCACCGCCACCAGAATTAGATTTCTTCGGCTTAGCCATCAATCCACGCATACCGGTGAGCTGACGAATCTGCTCTTTAGAACCTCGCGCTCCAGAATCCAACATCATATATACAGAGTTGAATCCTTGCTGATCTTCGCGAATACGCTTCATGGACAATTCAGTCAATTCAGCGTTAGTCGCGGTCCAAATATCAATCACCTGATTATAACGCTCATTATTGGTAATAAGACCCATGTTATAATTCATGATGATATTGTCTACTTGCGCATTAGCGGCATCGATCATACTTTGCTTCTCAGCCGGAATAATGATATCTCCTAAACTAAAGGACAATCCACCTTCAAAGGCAAATTTATAACCCAAGTTCTTGATTTGATCTAGGAAATCAGCAGTCTGAGGTACAGAAGTTACAGAAAGAATATGTCCAATAATATCACGTAAGGACTTTTTGGTCAATACTTCATTGATATAACCCGCTGCTTCAGGTACTGAATCGTTAAAAATAACACGCCCAGTTGTGGTAGTAATCACCTGATTGACCAGTTCGCCTTCCTGATTAAAGTCTTTGGTACGGACTTTTATTTCTGCATTCAGGTCTACTTTACCTTCGTTGTAAGCAATAAATACTTCTTCAGGCGAATAGAAGGTCAATCCCTCACCAATCACTTTATGGTCATCGGTTGACTTACGCAACTTGGTCATATAATAAAGACCCAAAACCATATCTTGAGAAGGAACTGCAACTGGAGAACCATTGGCTGGATTCAAAATATTATGCGACGCCAACATCAAAAGTTGAGCCTCCAGGATAGCCTCAGGACCTAGCGGCAAGTGAACCGCCATTTGATCCCCGTCGAAATCCGCGTTAAAAGCCGTACATACTAAAGGGTGCAACTGAATTGCTTTTCCTTCAATAAGCTTTGGCTGGAAGGCTTGAATTCCGAGTCTGTGCAATGTGGGGGCCCGGTTCAATAGGACCGGATGTCCCTTAAGTACATTCTCTAAAATGTCCCACACTACAGGCTCTTTCTTATCAATAATTTTTTTAGCTGACTTAACTGTTTTGACAATACCACGTTCGATAAGCTTGCGAATCACAAATGGCTTGTAAAGCTCGGCCGCCATATTTTTTGGTAAACCGCATTCGTAAAGCTTTAATTCAGGCCCGACGACAATTACAGAACGTGCAGAGTAGTCTACACGCTTACCAAGTAAGTTTTGACGGAAACGCCCTTGCTTTCCTTTGAGTGAATCAGAAAGGGATTTAAGCGGACGGTTGCTGTCTGTTTTTACAGCTGATGCCTTACGGGTGTTATCAAATAAAGAATCTACAGATTCCTGCAACATACGTTTCTCATTACGCAAAATCACCTCAGGGGCTTTGATCTCCATCAATCGCTTCAAACGATTGTTACGAATGATCACACGACGGTATAAATCATTTAGATCTGAAGTAGCAAAACGACCTCCATCAAGCGGCACAAGTGGACGCAATTCTGGTGGAATAACAGGAACAACCTTCATGATCATCCATTCAGGACGATTTTCACGGTTTAAAGCCGCTTCACGGAACGATTCCACAACTTGAAGACGTTTTAAGGCTTCTGTTTTACGTTGTTTTGAGGTTTCGTGATTCGCTTTGTGACGCAGTTCAAAGGACAAGGTATCCAAATCAATGCGCTGAAGCAATTCCTCCAGGCACTCAGCACCCATTTTAGCGATGAATTTGTTTGGATCGCTATCGTCCAAATACAAATTCTCTTGTGGCAAAGAATCCAGAATATTTAGATATTCTTCTTCGGTCAAGAAATCCATTTTTTGAACGGGCTCTCCTTCTTCATTGGTTGCGATACCGGGCTGAATAACCACATAGCGCTCATAATAGATGATCATATCCAATTTCTTGGACGGAAGACCGAGAAGATATCCTATCTTATTCGGTAATGATCTAAAATACCAAATATGCGCTACAGGCACGACTAAATTGATGTGCCCTACACGATCACGACGCACTTTTTTCTCAGTGACCTCTACACCACATCGATCACAAACAATTCCTTTGTAACGAATTCTCTTGTATTTTCCACAAGCACACTCGTAATCCTTTACAGGTCCAAAGATGCGCTCACAAAACAATCCGTCACGTTCTGGCTTGTGCGTACGATAGTTTATGGTCTCAGGCTTTAACACCTCTCCACGGGACTCCGCCAAAATAGACTCTGGCGAGGCCAAACCGATAGAAATCTTGTTAAATCTCTGTACTGTGTTTTCTTTATTTCTTGACATAATGCTTAAAATAATCTTTAATTTGTTAGTTGTGTGCCTACTCCTCTAATCTGATGTCCAGACCCAAACCTTTGAGTTCGTGCATCAATACGTTAAAGGATTCTGGCAAGCCTGGTTCAGGCATGGTCTCCCCTTTAACAATAGATTCATAAGTTTTAGCGCGACCGATCACATCATCTGATTTGACGGTCAAAATTTCTCTCAAGGTACTTGAGGCACCATAGGCCTGAAGTGCCCAAACCTCCATCTCTCCAAAACGCTGACCACCGAACTGTGCTTTACCTCCAAGAGGCTGCTGTGTGATAAGCGAGTATGGACCAATAGAACGTGAGTGCATTTTGTCGTCGACCATGTGACCGAGCTTCAACATGTAAATCACACCAACAGTTGCTGGTTGATCAAAACGTTTTCCAGTACCACCATCATAGAGATAAGTGTGACCAAAACGTGGAATTCCAGCTTTATCGGTCAATTCATTGATTTGGTCTATGGTTGCTCCGTCAAAAATAGGTGTAGCATATTTCTCACCTAATTTCAATCCAGCCCAACCGAGAACCGTTTCATAAATCTGTCCGATATTCATACGAGAAGGTACCCCAAGTGGGTTCAATACGATATCCACTGGTGTTCCGTCCTCTAAGAAAGGCATGTCTTCTTCACGAACAATTCGTGCGACTATACCCTTATTACCGTGACGACCAGCCATTTTATCTCCTACTTTAAGCTTGCGCTTTTTGGCGATATAAACTTTGGCCAATTTCAAGATACCTGCAGGTAATTCATCCCCTACTGAAATAGTGAATTTCTCACGTCTTAGGTTCCCTTGAAGGTCGTTTTCTTTAATCTTATAATTGTGCATTAGATCACGTACCAAAACATTGGTGTGATCATCTGTAGTCCAAGTTCCTCCGACAAGGTGGGTGTAATCATCAACAGCACCTAACATCTTAAGGGTGTATTTCTTTCCTTTTGGGAAGACTACCTCTCCTAAATCATTGGTGACCCCTTGGGCTGTTTTTCCACCGACTATGGCGAATAACTTTTCTACAAGCACATCTTTTAACTCTTGGAATTTAACCTCGTAGGCTGCTTCCAATTCAGCGATATCCTCTTTGTCTTGAGCGCGCTTACGCTTGTCTTTAACCGCTCTTGAGAATAACTTCTTGTCGATAACAACACCGCTGAGTGATGGAGAAGCTTTGAGGGATGCATCTTTAACATCACCCGCTTTATCCCCGAAAATCGCACGTAAAAGTTTTTCTTCAGGTGTTGGGTCGCTTTCCCCTTTTGGTGTGATTTTACCAATGAGAATATCTCCTGGTTTTACTTCAGCACCGATACGGATCATCCCGTGCTCGTCAAGGTCTTTTGTCGCCTCTTCAGATACGTTTGGAATGTCATTGGTCAATTCTTCATTACCCAATTTAGTATCCCGCACATCCAAAGCGTATTCATCAATGTGGATTGAGGTGAAAATATCATCGCGCACCACCTTTTCAGAGATCACGATGGCATCCTCAAAGTTATACCCCTTCCACGGCATGAAAGCAACTTTCATATTACGTCCAAGGGCCAATTCACCTTTTTCGGTAGCATATCCTTGACACAATACTTGACCTTTTTTAACGCGATCGCCTTTTTTGACAATCGGCTTAAGGTTGATCGAAGTGCTTTGGTTTGTTTTTCTAAACTTGATCAAATCATAGGTCTTTTCATCACCGTCGAAACTCACCATAAGATCTTCCTCACTGCGGTCGTATTTGATGGTAATTTTCTGTGCATCTACGTACTCAATTACACCATCCCCTTCTGCATTAATCAATACACGTGAGTCAGAAGCAACTTGACGCTCTAATCCTGTTCCCACGATCGGCGATTCAGCACGCAATAATGGCACGGCTTGACGCATCATGTTCGATCCCATCAAGGCGCGGTTCGCATCATCGTGCTCCAAAAATGGAATCAATGATGCAGAAATTGAAGAAATCTGGTTTGGTGCAACGTCAGTGTAATGTACTTGTTTTGGTTCAACCACTGGGAAGTCTCCTTCCATACGAGCAATAACGCGATCTCCTTCTATGGTACCGTCCTTTTTGGTCGGTATGTTTGCCTGAGCGATGAGTTTTTCTTCCTCTTCTTCTGCAGAGAGATAAACAGGAGCAGCAGTTAGATCCACTTTCCCATTTTCCACCTTGCGATAAGGGGTTTCGATAAATCCTAAGTTGTTGACTTTAGCAAAAACCGAAAGCGAAGAAATAAGTCCGATGTTTGGTCCTTCAGGAGTTTCAATCGGACATAAACGTCCATAATGTGTGTAGTGAACGTCACGTACCTCAAATCCAGCGCGCTCACGGGAAAGACCTCCAGGCCCTAATGCAGAAAGTCTACGCTTGTGCGTAATCTCTGCAAGAGGGTTAGTTTGGTCCATAAATTGAGACAACTGATTGGTCCCAAAGAATGAATTAATGACCGAAGAAAGTGTCTTGGCATTGATCAAATCAATCGGGGTAAACACCTCGTTATCACGCACATTCATGCGCTCACGAATAGTGCGCGCCATACGAGCAAGACCCACACCAAATTGAGAAGACAATTGCTCACCTACGGTACGTACACGACGGTTGCTCAGGTGATCGATATCATCAATCTCGGCTTTTGAGTTGATCAGCTGAATTAAGAACTTAACAATAGTAATGATGTCTTCTTTGGTCAAGACCTGCTTGTCCATTTCGATATCAAGACCCAATTTCTTATTCATTCTGTAACGCCCTACTTCTCCTAAGTTGTAGCGCTGATCACTAAAGAATAATTTGTGAATAATACCACGAGCCGTTTCTTCATCTGGCGGTTCAGCATTACGCAATTGACGATAGATATGCTCCACAGCTTCCTTTTCAGAGTTTGTTGGATCCTTCTGAAGGGTATTGTGAATGATGGCATAATCCGCTTGCTGATTATCCTCTTTGTGCAACAAAATGGTTTTGCTGCCTGAGTCTAAAATTTCATCAAGGTGCTCCTTTTCAAGAACAGTATCGCGATCCAAAATGATCTCGTTACGCTCGATAGAAACCACCTCACCTGTATCTTCATCCACGAAATCTTCATGCCAGGTTTTCAGTACACGAGCGGCAAGTTTACGTCCGAGATATTTTTTCAATCCAGTTTTTGAAGCCTTAACCTCTTCCGCAAGATCAAAAATTTCTAGAATATCCTTATCACGCTCGAATCCGATAGCACGGAAAAGCGTGGTTACCGGTAACTTTTTCTTTCTGTCGATGTAGGCGTACATCACAGAGTTGATGTCTGTAGCAAATTCAATCCAAGAGCCTTTGAATGGAATGACTCGCGCAGAGTAAAGTTTTGTTCCATTGGCGTGGAAAGACTGACCAAAGAATACCCCTGGAGAACGGTGTAATTGAGATACGACAACGCGTTCTGCACCATTAATGACAAAGGTTCCACTCGGTGTCATATAAGGGATCGTCCCTAAATAAACGTCCTGAACTATGGTTTCAAAATCTTCGTGCTCCTCATCAGTACAATACAATTTGAGGCGCGCTTTAAGCGGCACACTGTAAGTCAAACCTCGTTCGATACACTCTTGAATGCTGTATCTTGGTGGATCGACAAAATAGTCCAAAAACTCTAGGACAAATTGATTGCGGGTATCAGTAATGGGGAAGTTTTCCAAGAACGTCTTGTAAAGACCTTCATTGCCTCTTTCTTCTGATTTGGTTTCCAATTGGAAAAAATCCTGGAAGGATTTAATTTGGATGTCCAAAAAGTCCGGGTAATCCGGTCTGTTCGCTACAGAGGAAAAATTCAATCGTTCAGTTTGCGTTGCTGACATCTATAGATAGAATTTTAATTAAAAAATAAGATTGCGTCTACTTAAAAAATCTCAAAACCTTTATATACGCAAAATGGTTTAGGCCTGAACTCACATGAGTAAAGACCTAAACCTTAAGGTTTAAAGCTGTTGGGCTTACTTAAGCTCAACCTCAGCTCCAGCCTCTTCTAATTGGGCTTTAAGTGCTTCTGCTTCGTCTTTAGCTACACCTTCTTTAATTGGAGATGGAGCGTTATCAACTAAATCTTTAGCATCTTTCAATCCAGCACCGGTCAATTCTTTTACCAATTTAACCACAGCTAGTTTAGAAGCTCCAGCGGCTTTAAGGATTACGTCAAATTCTGACTTTTCCTCAGCAGCGTCGTCACCACCAGCAACTGGACCAGCGACAGCAACTGCAGCAGCAGCAGCTGGCTCAATGCCGTATTCTTCTTTTAGGATTGTAGCTAACTCATTAACTTCTTTTACAGTTAGGTTAACTAATTGTTCTGCGAAATCTTTTAAATCTGCCATTTTCTATCGTTTTTAATGTAATTTTTAATTTATATAATTTAGTTAGTGCAATATTTGGGCGAATTAACGCTCAGAAAGTGTCTTGACCACTCCAGCAATTGTATTTCCACCACTCTTAAGGGCAGAGATAACATTTTTGGCTGGAGATTGTAACAAGCCAACGATCTCACCGATGAGCTCGTCTTTTGACTTGATATCTACCAAGGCATCGAGTTGTCCGTCTCCAATATAAATGGCTTCCTCAACAAAGGCACCTTTTAAAATAGGACGGTCTGACTTCTTGCGAAAATCCTTTATCACTTTTGCAGGAGCATTGTTCACTTCTGCAATCATTATGGAGGTATTTCCTTTAAGAACCGATGGCAAATCACCAAAATCCTTATCAGAAGACTCCATCGCTTTCGCCAATAAAGTATTCTTCACTACATTTAACTTAACACCGGCTTTAAAACACGCACGACGTAAGTTTGACGTTGCCGTAGCATCAAGACCCGATATGTCCGCCAAATAAATGGTGGCATTGTCGGCGAGCTGGGCAGTCAACTGTTCAATTACTAATGATTTTTCTTCTCTAGTCATTTCTTACTGTTTTACTACTCAGCAAATCTCTTAGCATCTACGGCTACACCAGGACTCATGGTACTTGACATGAAAATACTCTTGATGTAAACACCTTTAGCTGCCTGAGGCTTTAGCTTCACAAGGGTTGTAATTAATTCTTTGGCGTTTCCTGCAATTTTATCAGCATCAAATGAAGCTTTTCCAATTGCCGCGTGAACGATTCCAGTTTTGTCAACCTTAAAGTCGATTTTACCAGACTTCACATCAGAAACCGCCTTAGCGACGTCCATAGTTACTGTACCAGTCTTTGGGTTTGGCATCAAACCACGTGGACCTAAAATACGTCCAAGTGGCCCCAATTTACCCATTACACTAGGCATAGTCACGATGACATCGACATCGGTCCATCCTCCTTTAATTTTATCGAGGTATTCATCTAATCCAACGAAATCTGCACCTGCTTCTTTGGCTTCAGCTTCCTTATCTGGAGTAACCAAGGCCAAAACCTTTACGTCTTTACCCGTTCCATGAGGAAGAGTTACCACGCCACGTACCATTTGGTTCGCTTTACGAGGATCGACATTAAGGCGTACAGCAAGGTCTACAGACGCGTCGAAATTAGCGTTTGTAATTTCTTTTACTAAAGCAGAGGCCTCTGACAACGAATAAGCCTTATTGGGCTCAATCTTTGCCGATGCTTCTTTTTGCTTTTTTGTTAATCTTGCCATTGTATAGATTATTTTTCTTAATTAAAAAGGTGCAGTACCTCTCACTTTAACTCCCATAGAACGCGCTGTCCCGGCTACCATTTTCATAGCAGACTCGATGGTAAAAGCGTTCAAATCTGGCATCTTATCTTCGGCGATAACCTTAATTTGATCCCAAGAAATGGTGGCTACTTTCTTAATATGTGGTTCTCCAGAGCCCTTCTTTACCTTAGCAGCTTCAAGGATTTGGACCGCAGCGGGTGGTGTTTTAATGACAAAGTCAAAAGACTTGTCCTTATAAACAGTAATCGCTACCGGTAATACCTTACCTTGTTTATCCTGCGTTCTGGCATTGAATTGCTTGCAGAACTCCATGATATTAACTCCTGCAGCACCTAAAGCGGGTCCTACCGGTGGAGAGGGGTTAGCCGCTCCTCCACGGACTTGCAACTTTACAATTTTACCTACTTCTTTTGCCATTTTTTAAAAATTTAAAAACCGGTTTTTCTATTTGTGGAAGCTTAGAAAAAACCTATTATAGCGTAACAATTAAACTTTCTCTACTTGCATATAGCTCAATTCTAGTGGAGTCTTTCTTCCGAAAATTTTCACCATCACCTCGAGCTTGCGTTTTTCTTCATTTATCTTTTCAACATTTCCGTTAAACCCATTAAATGGTCCATCGATCACCTTTACGGTCTCACCAATTATAAATGGAATGTTGATGCTTTCATCTTGAACAGCCAATTCATCTACTTTACCAAGCATGCGATTGACTTCCGATTGACGGAGCGGCACAGGCTCTCCACCTTTTACTTCACCTAAAAAACCAATGACTCCATTAATGGCGCGAATAATGTGCGGGATTTCTCCAGCCAAATTTGCTTGGATCATGATATAGCCAGGAAAGTACACGCGCTCTTTGTTGATTTTTTTTCCATTGCGAATCTGAATGACCTTTTCGGTGGGCACCAAAACTTGTTCGATGTACTCCGCTAAGTTCAATCGACTGATCTCCGATTCGATATAGGACTTGATT
>JALRAI010000060.1 GCA_023258055.1 Flavobacteriaceae bacterium
CTAAGAGTTGCACAGTTTGCCTTAAATACGCTCTCTTTTCAAGCCATAGGCTCTGTTAATTTGGCGATAATAGAATTTTACGCCTCTGCGGGTTATGGCCGCGGAGGAAGTCGTTTAGAGCTCAACGGAGATTACACCCTGACTTATGGCCTAGAAGATGCTACAGGGTTTCCGATAGGACAAATCAGTGAGACCATTACCGATCCACTTCAGTTTAAAGCGGATGTCAATAGCGCTCGCTTTGGTTTAGGTATGCGGCTGAACTTGGCCATATTTAAATTATTTGCCTCCTATACCATTCAAGAATACAATACGTTTTCCACCGGTATTTCTGTGAGTGTGCGCTAGGTTAAGTATATTTTTATTGATAATTTTGCGCCGCTGTTAAGCAGCAAAAAGACAACCCGAATACAAATAAAAAACACACAAAAATGAAGATTACTGTTGTAGGTGCCGGTGCAGTAGGCGCGAGCTGTGCTGAATATATTGCCATAAAGAATTTCGCCAGTGAAGTAGTGCTGTTAGACATTAAGGAAGGATTTGCTGAAGGAAAAGCCATGGACCTAATGCAGACCGCCACCTTAAATGGATTTGATACTAAAATTACAGGAGTCACCAGTGATTATACGGCCACAGCAGGCAGTGATATTTGTGTGATAACTTCCGGAATTCCGCGCAAGCCAGGAATGACCAGAGAAGAGCTGATTGGCATCAATGCAGGTATCGTACAAAACGTTTCTGCCGCGCTGATAGAGCAATCTCCAGAGACTATTTTGGTGGTGGTGAGCAACCCAATGGACACCATGACCTATTTGGCGCATAAAGTCACAGGACTGCCCAAAAATCGTATTATCGGAATGGGCGGTGCACTCGATAGCGCACGTTTTAAATATCGCTTAGCAGAGGCATTAGAGGCCCCATCTAGTGATATCGATGGCATGGTAATCGGTGGACATAGCGATACGGGAATGATCCCCTTAACGCGTTTGGCCACACGTGCCAGTGTGCCTGTTTCTGAATTTCTAAGCGCCGAGCGTCTGGAAGAGGTTCGTGAGGCCACTAAAGTAGGCGGGGCAACCTTAACTAAATTACTTGGCACTTCAGCCTGGTATGCACCAGGGGCCGCTGTTTCTACTTTGGTCCAGAGTATTGCTTGCGACCAAAAGAAAATGATGCCATGTTCTACACTTCTTTCAGGAGAATATGGGCTTAATGATATTTGTATCGGTGTTCCGGTAATTCTTGGGCGCAATGGTATCGAGAAAATTGTCGAATTAAACCTCGATGAAAAAGAGAAGGCACACCTGATTGAAAGTGCCGAGGGAGTCCGTAAAACAAATGATTTATTGGGCTAGAACTGATAAATTCTGAATCCATTTAAAGGCCGCATTTTGCGGCCTTTTTTGGTGTTTTTTAGCGCCAAAATAATTGGCATTTCCTTTTTGAAAAACTATATTTGCACGTTTTTAAATACTCTAAACCAAGATAGAATGCAAAATAAAGGACTAATAACCGTCTTTGCGATACTTTTCGGATTGGTCAGTTTGTACCAATTGTCATTTACATTTGTCGCAAATGAAGTTGAAGATGCTGCTCAGGTTTATGCCAATGAGCGTTTTGATGCGACCCAATCTGATGAGCGTCAACAAGCCGTTGTGCAATACATTGATTCTGTAGCTGCAGAGCCACAATTTTTTGGTATTGACTACAACACGGCCAAAGACAAAGTGCTCAACAAAGGACTTGACCTCAAAGGAGGAATCAATGTTATTCTTCAGGTTTCTGTAAAAGATATACTCGCAGGACTAGCCAATAACACCAAAGATCCGGCATTCAATCAGGCTTTGGCTGATGCTAGTGAACTACAAAAATCATCCCAAAGCACTTATTTAGAATCCTTTTTTGAGGCGTTTGAAGCGCTACCAGGTGAAAATAACTTGGCCTCACCTGATATTTTCTTCAACAAAGGTTTAGAGGATCAAATCGTCAGTGGCATGACCAATGACGAAGTGAAATCAGTAATCACACGCAAAGTGGATGAATCGATTGCTTCGGCCTTTGAAGTATTGCGCAAGCGTATCGACAAGTTCGGGGTGACGCAACCTAACCTACAGCGTTTAGGGAATTCAGGCCGTATTTTGGTCGAATTGCCAGGGGCTAAGGATGTAGAGCGTGTCAAAAAACTTCTGCAAAGTACTGCCCAACTTGAGTTTTGGGAAGTAGTCAAAGAAGAGAATATTACCAGTTTCTTGATTGATGCCGATGCCAAATTAAAAGAATTACTTGCCGCGCGTAAAACCACGCAGCAAGAGGAGACCACAGAGGAAACAACTACAGCAGAAGAGGACGATGATCTTTCTGATCTACTAGGCGGTGAAGATGTTGCTGAGACTGATGATCCTTTGCTCGATCGACCACTTTTAAACCGCATTTTGCCTGTTCGCGCCAGCAATCCTGGTTTGGCTTCATTCTCTTTGAAGGATACAGCGGTGATCAACGGCTATTTACGCGAACCTCAAGTACGCGCCTTACTCAGTGGAGAGCAGCGTTACTTCAAGTTTGTTTGGAGTATACCTGAGTACAATGAGTCTTTAGGTGAAGAAATTACTAGCCTCTATGCCATTAAAGGCAATCGCGAGGATACGCCAGAGCTAAGCGGTGGTGTAATTGTCGATGCACAACAATCCTATACCCAAGCAGGACGTGTTTCTGTGACCATGCAAATGAATGGCGTTGGTGCCAAGATTTGGGAGGATATGACTGAGTACGCTTACAATAATCAGTCTCAAATCGCAGTGGTGCTTGACGACGTGGTCTATTCGGCACCAGGGGTGAGTTCAGGTAAAATTTCCGGTGGGCGCAGTGAGATCACAGGAGACTTCACCATCCCTGAGGCACAAGATTTAGCCAACGTGTTGCGTGCGGGTAAACTGCCCGCCTCTGCTGATATTATTCAGGCTGAGGTTGTAGGACCGACTCTAGGTAAAGAAGCGATTGACAGTGGAATTCTATCCTTTATCATCGCTTTGAGTATCGTTCTTTTGTGGATGATTCTTTACTACGGCAAAGCCGGTGCTTTTGCCAATGTGGCCTTGGTGGTTAACATACTATTCATTTTTGGAATCTTAGCCGGACTTGGTGCAGTACTTACTCTACCTGGAATTGCAGGTATTGTCTTGACCATCGGTATGTCTGTGGATGCAAACGTGCTGATTTTCGAGCGTATTCGTGAAGAGCTCGCTAAGGGTAAATCCCAGCGCGATTCTATAAACGATGGATTCAGTAATGCACTTTCCTCAATTTTAGATGCGAATATTACAACCGGACTTACCGGTTTAATCCTTCTTGTGTTTGGAACCGGACCAATTCAAGGTTTCGCAACGACCCTATTGATCGGTATCTGTACCTCATTGTTTACCGCGATCTTTGTGACGCGACTATTTGTTGATCGATTCACTCATAACGGTAAATCATTGACTTGTTCTACGGTTTTGACCAAAAACTTATTCAATAATGTGGACATTAAGTTTTTGGCCAAGAGAAAAGTTGCTTATACCTTTTCTGCTGTTTTGCTTTTAATCAGTATTGGCTCATTATTCACTAACGGCCTTAACCAAGGAATTGATTTTGTGGGTGGTCGTACTTACACGGTGCGTTTTGATCGTGATGTCAATGCTCTTGAGGTTCAAAACGACCTGATTGCTGTTTTTGAAAGTGCTGAGGCTAAAACCTACGGCGGAAATAATCAGTTAAAAATTTCTACTAAGTACAAGGTTGAGGAAACTGGTGCTGAGGTGGACATCGAAATCGAGCAAATGTTGTTCGAGGCCTTAAAATCGCATTTACCTGAAGGAATGGATTATGAAGGTTTTGTTGCGGACGAGGACAATAAAATTGCCGGCCGTATGGAATATTACAAAGTTTCACCAACCATTGCTGATGACATAAAATCCTCATCATTCTTGGCGGTACTTGGATCACTTGTGGTGGTCTTCTTATACATCTTATTGCGCTTTAGAAGATGGCAATTTAGTTTGGGAGCAGTTGCTGCTGTATTCCATGACGTATTGATCGTGCTTGGGGTGTTCTCTTTGACCTATCAGTTTATGCCGTTTAACATGGAAATTGACCAGTCCTTTATTGCGGCGATATTGACCGTTATTGGATATTCCTTGAACGATACCGTAGTTGTATTTGACCGCATTCGTGAATTCTTCAACGAGCACAGCAGCTGGCGTATGAATAAAATCATCGATAGTGCCTTAAACAGCACCTTGTCTCGAACATTGAATACCTCTTTAACAACTTTAATTGTATTGTTGACTATTTTCCTACTGGGAGCGGAATCGATTCGCGGATTGATTTTTGCTTTGATCGTCGGTATAGTCGTGGGGACATATTCGTCTTTATTTATCGCTACTCCCGTGTTTTTTGACACCGTTAAAAAACGTGGAATTGATTTAAGTGATAAAAAAGAAGAAGAGGACCAGCAGTAGTCCAAACGCTTTCAGCCAAACTTTGGTTCAGAATAAAAAACCCCGCATCGTGCGGGGTTTTTTTATTGATTTATTAGGAATTAAATATATTTTGAAGCGCGCCAAATCACTGAAGTGCCCCTTAGGTGATTTTAAAGATTTATGGATTTATTCTTGTAAACTCCGCGCGATCGATAGGGAGTAATTTCCATTGGGCCACAAGTCCTGCGTTAACCTCAAGAACATATTTTGCAGGTTTTCTTGAGGGTAGAGGAGTAGGATCAAAGGGCTTAGTATCTCGATATACTTCTACAATCTGAAGGTCTTCATTCAGATAAATGATGTCCAAAGGGAACTGCGTATTTTTCATGTAAAAGCTCAGCGGTGATTCGCGCTCAAAAATAAAGAGCATTCCTTGGTGATCCTCCATCGAACTGCGATACATAAGGCCAGTCGAAGTTTCGTACTCACCTTCAGCGATTTCTATATCTAAGGTGGCGATTAGTGAATCATTGGTTGAACGCACAAGTTTTAAATTCCCCTCCTTTTTAAAGGAGATTTCTCGGGTCAGTACCGTCTGATTTTTATTGTTTTTACATCCACTCACTCCTATAGCCAATAGACCCAAGAGCGCAAATTTTATGTAGCGTTTTTTCATGAAGTGGTTTTTTTATTGGCGCGCAGCAGTAAAACAACCCCGGCAATAATAAAAGGGATACTTAACCATTGACCTGTACTGAGTAAATTTCCTAAGGAGGATTCAAAACCACCCTGGCTCTTTTTGTAAAATTCCACTATAAATCGCACAGACCACAAAAGGACTAAGAATAAGCCGAATATATAGCCTTGCTGTAGGCGTTTTTGAGTATGCCAGTAGGTCCAATAAAGTATAAGAAACACGAATACATAGCCAAAGGATTCGTAGAGTTGGGCTGGATGACGGGCAAAGTCCTCTCCATTATTGGCGAAAATTACGCCAAAATCGCTTCCCGTAGGATGGCCCACAATTTCTGAATTCATAAAGTTTCCTATGCGCACCAGTACTGCGCCTGAGCTTACGGGTATGACAATGCGGTCAAAAAGCCAAAGGAGGGATTCTCCCAAAACATTTTTTCGGTAAAGGTACATAGCGATTATAATGCCGATAGCGGCGCCGTGTGAGGCCAATCCTCTGAATCCGGTAAAAGCAAAGCCTCCTTTAAACTTAAACGGAAGAAAAACCGAAAAGAAATCCTGATGAAAGAGTTCGGGCTGGTAAAAAATAACATGGCCTAAACGAGCCCCTATAAGGATGGCCAAAACCATATACATAAAAAGGCTGTCCAACTTTTCTAAGGCAACCCCCTCACGCTCATATATTTTTTTCATGAGATACCATCCCAGTGAAAAGGCCAATACAAACATCAAACTGTAGTATTGAATTGTATAAAATCCGAGATCAATGCCTTCGGTGGGCGCCCAATAAATGCCTAAAAATGGTATCATATAAATTGTTTGTGGTAAAGATAAAAAAAACCAGTTGCTGAGTGACAGTTAGGGTACAGGGTCATGTCCAGATCCTCCCCACGGATGACAACGAGCGATTCGCTTTAAGGCCAGCCAGCTGCCGCGCAATGCCCCGTATTTTTTAAGGGCCTCAACACTGTAATGTGAACAAGTGGGTTGAAAGCGGCATGTTGCGGGTGTCAGAGGAGAAATAAGGTTTTGATAAAACTTGATCAGCAGAATAAAGAGTTGAGTAAACACTGAGCAGAAATTATTTCAAACTATAGCTTGTGCCCTCCTTGCCATCTTTTAGTTGAATCCCAGCATCTTGCAGGCGATCTCTAATGGCGTCGCTTGTGGCAAAATCTTTGTTGGCACGGGCTTGATTGCGCAGGTCTATCAGTAGATTAACTGCAGCATCCAATTGATTTTGTCCACCCTGGTGTGCCTCAGCCTCTCGAGGAAGTCCCAAAACATCAAAGACAAAGCTTTGCATAGTGGTGCTTAGGGTTTCTAAATCACCTGCTGTGATTTTTGCAGTACCCTCACTTAAGCTATTGATCCACTTTGTTGCTTCAAAAAGCTGGGCGATGAGGATTGGACTGTTGAAATCATCATTCATGGCGGCATAACAAGAATCTACCCAAGGTCCAATTTCAAAGTCTGATTGGTCTGAGGTTTCAATTCCTTCAAGTTTACCCATGGCCTCCATGAGTCTCTGATAGCCCTTTTCACTGGCCAAAATAGCCTGATCCGAAAAATCCAATACACTGCGGTAATGGGCTTGATACATAAAAAACTTAGCCACGGCTGGTCGCACCGCTTGACTCATAATGGCATTGTTACCCGAAAATAATTCTCTGGGTAAAATATTGTTTCCGGTAGATTTGGCCATTTTCTTGCCGTTCAAGGTCAACATATTGGCATGCATCCAGTAACGCACTGGAGCAACTTTATTACAGGCCTCTGCTTGTGCAATTTCACATTCGTGATGTGGGAATTTTAAATCCATACCACCGCCGTGTACGTCAAAAGTCTCGCCGAGATATTTTGTACTCATTGCGGTACATTCTAGATGCCAACCTGGAAATCCGTCCCCCCAAGGAGAAGGCCATCGCATTATATGTTGCGGTTCTGCTTTCTTCCAAAGGGCAAAATCTTGAGGGTTTTTCTTTTCGCTTTGCGCGGTGAGTTCTCGCGTATTGGCAATCATGTCCTCGATTTTCCTTCCACTGAGTTTACCGTACTGCTGGTCCTGGTTAAATTTCAATACATCAAAATAGACCGAACCATTTTTTTCGTAGGCATAACCGGCTGATAAAATCTCTTGAATAATTTGTATTTGCTCGATAATATGACCTGTAGCCGTGGGTTCAATGTCCGGAGGAAGTGCGTTAAAGGCACTCATGATCTCATGAAAATCAACCGTATAGCGCTGAACCACTTCCATAGGTTCAATGGCTTCTATGCGCGCTTTTTTGGCAATCCGATCTTCTCCTGAGTCCGCATCATTTTCCAAATGTCCAGCATCAGTGATATTACGCACATAGCGTACCTTATACCCCAGGTGTTTAAAATATCGATAGATTAAATCAAAAGACAAAAACGTACGGCAATTCCCTAAATGCACATAATTATACACCGTTGGGCCACATACGTACATCCCAACAAATTCTGGGACCAAAGGGGTGAATAATTCCTTTTCCTTGGTCAGAGAATTATAAATAGAAAGTGCACGATGTTCGGGTTTAAGCAGGGTCATCGTCAATTGAATAATCGAAATTTAGAAGCTAGTATTGAGTTTGATATAGTCTAGGAACTCTCTTTTTGTCTTATCATTTTTGAATTGTCCACCAAATTCACTGGTAACCGTTGAGCTATCAATATCTCTAATCCCACGTGAATTCACGCATAAATGTTTGGCGTCAATCACACAGGCGACATCTTCTGTATTTAATATTTTTTGCAATTCCTGCACGATTTGCATGGTCAATCGTTCCTGAACTTGCGGTCTTTTGGCAAAATAATCAACCACACGGTTCATTTTTGATAAACCGACCACTGTGCCGTTTGAAATATAGGCAATGTGTGCCTTACCGACTATGGGCAAAAGGTGGTGTTCACAAGTGGAATACAGCGTAATGTTTTTTTCCACGAGCATTTCACCGTACTTGTATTTATTGTCAAAAGTGGATGCCTTTGGCTTGTTTTCTGGGTGTAATCCAGCGAAAATTTCTTGGACAAACATTTTGGCCACGCGCTTTGGCGTTCCTTTTAAACTGTCGTCTGTCAGGTCCATACCCAAGGTCTCCAGTATATTTCTGACATCTTTTTCTATGAGGTTCATCTTTTCTTGATCCCCTATTTCAAAGGCATCAGGACGAAGTGGAGTACGGCTTGAGGTTCCTATGTGCTCGTTGCCGTAGGCTTCTATTTCTTGCAATTGTTTTTCTAAATCCATAAAGGTGTATGCGGTAATTTTTTTCTTTTACCCTGCAAAGATACGTATCTCGAGGTTCACTTGGAAAATACTTATGGATTTAACACGTTTAATCCTTTAGTTATGCTAAAATATGATTATTTTGTACCCCTTATTTTCAGCCTGAATGAAACAATTTTTACACCTCGTTTTCCTTCTCATTTCAACCTTAAGTTTTGGACAAGTTCCGCTGACGCGAGTCGTGCCTCAGATTGTGGGTCAATATGACTTCACCGCAATTGGTAATACGCTGAACGTCTCAGCGAACCCCAATCCTTGTGAGTTACTCCCACAGAGTTCTGCGACCTTAAACCTACAGCCCAATGAGACCTTTTTTTCGGCGCATATGTATTGGTCTGCCTCTGGCCCTCCAGATGATGTGGTTTCACTCAATGGAAATACGGTTATTGCTCAGCGCACTTATACGATAAACAATAACTTTGGTGTATACAACACCCATTATGCCGATGTGACAAACCTCGTGGCGGCAATTGGAAATGGTGTTTATACCTTTTCTGATTATTTAGGAACTATCCCTTGTGGAAACAGCACAAACTACGGGGGTTGGATGATTTACATCATTTTTTCTGAACCGACTTTACCCCAGAATCAGATCAGCATTTTTGAGGGATTTGATTATGTTAGTGGATCTAACCCAAACCTTGACATTACACTCACTGGAATTGATGTGGCCACAGATGAATTGGCCAAGATTGGATTTTTGGCTTGGGAAGGGGACGCATCTTTAGCGGTGCAAGAAACCTTGACAATCAACGGCATTTTAATTGACAACCCTCCGTTAAACCCAGGGAATAACGCTTTCAATGGAACGAACTCCTACACCAATTCTTCCACCCTTTGGAATATGGATTTGGACTATTACGACTTGCAGGGCATTGTTCAACCTGGAGATACTCAGATTGACATTCAATTGACCTCTGGTCAGGATTTGGTTTTAATCAATAACGTAATTACAGCGGTTAATTCTGAAATACCTGATGCGGCCTGTACCATTGATGATCTCGACGTAGTTTGTGATAATGGTCAAAACTTATTCATCGATTATACCGTTTACAATCTGCCGTCTACTAGCCCACTTTCAGCGGGGACTCGTGTGGATTTTTATTGGCAGAATATTGGTGGAGGTCCCTTAAATTATTTGGATACCGTTTTTACGGTGAACAATATTCCTATCGGAGGCCAAGAATCAGGGAATACGATTTTGAGTATTGTAGGGACGCCTCCCCAATTTGATTTGGTGATGATTGTCGATCCAGCGAATTCGATTCTGGAAATTGATGAAACCAATAACGAGGACCGCCTATTTATTGATACGACTCAGCCTTTTTCGCTGGGTGTGGACATTGAGAGCTGCGCTGGTCTGACTGTCACTATCGATACTGGGGTTTCATCCCCGAATTTTACTTGGCAATGGTATAAAGATGGGAATATCATCCCTGGTGCAACCAATCCAAGTATCACAGTTGGACTCAGCGGGATATACACAGTAGAGGGATTTGAAGGGCCTTGCTTTATCACCGACGATATTGAAGTTACTTTTAACTTGCCGCCAGATGCGTATCCTCCGGTAGATTTATTTTTGTGTGATGACGGAGCTACCGCAGGAAGTTTTGATTTGACCGAAAATGATGATGACCTACTCGGTCCTCAAGATCCTGCTATTTATGTGGTTAAATATTATGAAACCCTACAAGATGCGCAGGACGATACTAATGTAATATTAGTGCCCACTGGCTATTTTATTAGCCAACCTTCTCCTCAGACGATTTATGCCCGAGTGGAAAGTCCTGAGGGTTGTTTTGACATCGAGCAATTCAAAATCTTTTTTACCCGTGTGCAGGCTGGTGAGCCTGAGGGCATAGAGGTTTGTGATAACGATGACGACGGATTTACCGCCATTGACTTGCCATTGACTTTTGATGTTGCCATTTTGGATGGGGAACCGGCTGCCGATTATTTAATTACCTATCACAATGATCCGGTAGACGCCACCACTGGGGCCAACGTTCTTCCGGTCCCATACAACGTCCCTGTTCCTGGAGAGACAATTTACGGGCGTTTGGTGAATTACGACGATCTGAACTGTTTTGACGTAGTTCAAATTCCCATTATTGTAAATGAACCCCCAACCCCAGGTCCTATAGACATTTTTGTGGTATGCGACAGTGACAACGATGGTTTTGCTGATTTTGATTTAA
>JALRAI010000061.1 GCA_023258055.1 Flavobacteriaceae bacterium
GCCATGCATTGTTTTTACCTTGACGAACTTTCTTTTTTATTGCCGTTTCTAGGTCGATAAGCTCTTCGTCGGTAGCAAAATTTTGCGCGATGATCCATTGCCTCATTTTAAGGTTGCAGTCGTGCTCGCGTTCCCACTCAAGTCGATCGACACTTTTGTAGCGCTCATGCGAACCACTAGTAGAATGCCCCTGAGGTTGGGTGAGTTCTTGTACATGGATCAGTACAGGTATATGCTTATTTCTAGCCAGCTCAGAGGCTTGGTTATAAGCCGCGATCAAGGCGGGATAATCCCAGCCATTGACTTGAATAATCTCATACCCATCGAGTTTTTCCTCTCGCTGGAACCCGCTGAGAATGGCGGATATATTTTCTTTTGTCGTTTGGTATTTGGCATGCACTGAAATACCGTATTCATCATCCCAAACACTGATGACCATAGGAACCTGCATAACCCCTGCTGCATTGATGGTCTCCCAAAATAATCCTTCACTGGTGCTGGCATTGCCTATAGAACCCCAAGCTACCTCGTGCCCCTGGTTTGAAAGACTTTTAAGATGCGCGAGATCAAGTGCCCTGAATACAGAAGAGGCTTGTGCTAAACCCAGCAAACGCGGCATTTGACCCGCGGTCGGCGAAATATCTGAGCTACTGTTGTATTGATCTTTTAAAGCTTTAAAATTTCCCTGATGGTCAAGACTGTGCGTGGCAAAATGCCCTCCCATTTGTCGACCACCACTCATGGGTTCGTGCTGCAATGAGGTATGGGCGTATAAGCCCGCAAAAAAATCTTCAATAGACAAAAGGTCTAAAGCCATCATAAAGGTCTGGTCTCGGTAATACCCAGAGCGCCAATCACCTTTTTTAAAGGCCTTTGCCCAGGCCAGTTGAGGAACTTCTTTTCCATCGCCGAAAATACCAAACTTAGCCTTTCCAGTTAGGACCTCTCGACGTCCCAATAGACTACACTCACGGCTGGTTACGGCAATAGAGTAGTCCTTGAGTACTTCAGCTTTAAAATCTTCAAAAGTGAGGTCTTTTTTTGGCATCTTATGGGGTTTTACTCTTCAAAGAGCGGGTCGTAGTTTGGGTTGTTTGGCCTTGCGAAAATAACCAATTTCTGGGTTAATTGCAATGACTTGGATGACCACTAGAAGTGGTTGTGATTCTTTATTTCCCTTGCTTTAACAGCTTAAGGGTAAAATAGCGTATCAATAGAAAAAATGGCGCGCCGTGAAATACGAAGTCAAAATAATCCACAGGCTTCATTCCGACGGCTCCTCCCCAAATCCATTTTATCTTGCCCCATAGGTGAGGTTCAGGAAAATAGGGGGCCAAACCCAGGGTTAAACACAAAATCAAAATGAGTCTTAGGTTGTTTAAAATATTCATATCAATACCATTTACGGGTGAAAAATCTGCTTAAGGTCTCTATGTCTAAGGTGGCAATAAAACGAATTCTGCTGCTGTAATTGTCTAAATTTGGTTCAAAGCCTATGTTAGACCACAGAGGGAAGTACAATTCAAAAAAGTCCGTTACAAAGCTGGTACGCACTCCAGTATCATAAACCGTGCGTGCATTGGCCCCTTTGTTTTTTACTAAACCAAGATCACCGTATAAATAAATCCAACGCCAAAGATTTACACTGGAATTAAAGGTAGTAATCCACTGATTGGCAAATCCGGGCTGTAATTTTGATTTAAATCCCCCCTCGGCAATAATCAATTGTTGACTGTATATACCGCTGCTTTCACTGCGTCCATAATAATTATAATCAAAGAGGTAGTCGGTGGGTCGATCCAAGGCGAAACTGAAATAATCCTCATCAACTGGGGTTTCATTGCGCAAAAATAAACCTGTGAAAAAGCGCAAATTGATTTGACGATTACTTAAAAACAATTTTCGGTACTCAAACTGGGCTGAAACCTTGGTGAATTCCGAGGACCATTGAGCATTAAAGGCCGCTGTATAATAGTTAATCAGGTTGTTGTCCGTATAATTGTATTGTAAATTATAAACGCTGTAATTAGGCTCTCGGGCCGCAGCGATCGGAGATTTATCTCGAGTTACATGCACCGAGCGCAGGGTAACATATTGTCTTTTGTTTTTTCGCAGGTCCATTTGATCGCGAAAAGCAAAAATGGCATAGGGGGAAAGCCGACGATAAAATAGACCTTGATCATAGGAAAAGTAATTTCCAGCGATTCCGAATCGCTGGAGAAATAAATTTGACGACTCATTCCAACGATTGTAAACCACGGAACCGCCGCCGACCATAGCGTTTGATCTTAAAGCATATTGGGGCTCAAAATTATAGTGCAAAGGCTTGGGAAGAACAGTTCTGTTATACCATTTTATCCCTAAACTTAAACCATCATAAAGATTATAGCCTACAGAAGGCAGCATAAAAATTTGACGATAATTTGGGTCTTCGACATCCTGAATAAGGCGCAGTTGAACCGGTCGTCTGTAGGTTTTTTCTACACCAGCATAATTATTGCGTTGGTTGATTTCAGGCACCACTCCTAAGGGGTTAACCACCAAACGCTGGGTTTGGTATTTCGGCAGGGTAATGGTGACTTTTTCTTTAAATGGCGGCGTCCAGATACTGTCACTGACCGTCTCATCGACATAGCGATAAAGCCGCACTGGGCTCAGGGACTTTCCTTTATTGGTCACAGTTACTTTTAATGAATCCCCGAGAGAAGTCACTTGTGTGATTTTAAAATCATTAGAGGTCCGCTGGTCGATGAAACTTTCAAAATACCAGGATAATTCATGACCATCGGCACTTAAAATACGCTGAAACTCATCTGGATTCAAAAATTTTAAATCATCAGTCCATATATTTTTAAGTCCTTGTTTAAAGCTATCGGCCCCTATGTATTGTTTTAAAAGGTGCATATGCACACCCGCTAAATACTCATTACTGATTTTTGCATTGAAATTAATGAGCTTATCTTTTGGGGTACTCAAACTTTGATGCACATTGTTACGCGCCCCATTGAGATAGACCAGAGGGTATTGGGCGTTAAAGTCTAAAGTGCTCAGACGAGACCATTTGACAATAGGCCAACGACTGAAACTACCTAAGAGTTTTTGATCCGGATAAAATCGCTGAACATACTCCTGAAGCAAGTAGATTTGAAGACCAGCACGAATCCAATAGTGCTCCCTTTGGTTAATCGAAAGGGTTCTTTTTAGGTACTGATCTGTAATGAGTTTTAGAAAAGCCAACTCCTGATCAAAGCCTTTGGGAAAAGGATTTAAAAAGTCAGGCAATTGATTCAAACCGTAGAACGGATTGAGTTTGTATTGCCGGGTGTCAATCAAAAGAGTTTCTGGCGTGAGCGGCCCGATTTGTTCACTTAAAAAAGCATCGATGCGCTCGAGTTGAAACTGCCTTGTTTCTGGGGTGCTTTTTTTGAGCTCAAAATCCGTGATGATCTTGAGGTGCTGGGTTTGATAAGTTTGAAATTCAGGATTGTGGAACCAGTGAATCGGGACAACATCGTGTCGATTTCCTCTGTAGGTTACCTCTAAAGTTTGTATCGCACCAACTGCGTCCGACTCAATAAAATTGGTGCTTATAGAATCTAAATCTGTTTTGAACCTCAAGTGTGATGGATAATTGATTTGGGCCTCAAGAGCAACTGGAGCCATAAGGAAATCATCCAGGTTTTTATTGCTGTACCGCACCCAAGAATCGTGATAGGCTGCAGGGGCAATCCACCAGTATTTTAGATGATAATTTCCCTTGTTGTCCACCCCAAATCGGGTATACTTGTCTTTGGGGACTTTAATTTTGTATTTGATTTTTGAGTTCAGGCTATCCCCTGGAGCCAAAGGATGCTTTAATTTTAGGTGAATTTGATCAATGGCCGGGCGATTGTAATTTGCCGCTTGTCCCTCTATAGTCCATTGCTCTATTTCAGTGCGACCGCGATCTTTATCTTTTTCAAAATGAAAGCCGGATTCAAAATTTTCGGCAAAGCGCTGACCGAGTGGACTGGATTTGTCCGAAAAACTATGGGCCCAATCCAGGAAATAAAATTCATCTAAGTCTTGGTCTGTGGTGTTGATCAGGACCATATTCTGGTCGATTAATAGCGCTTGATTGATCGTGTCCAAAGCCACATTTAAACTGACTTTATGCTGTGCACTGGCCTTTTGCCCTGATCCTATCCCAAATACAAGAGTCCACAAAAAACCAAAAAATAAAAGACGAAACGTCGCGGCCATAGCGGAATTAGAAGTTAGGGCTAATGGCAAATTGATCGTAGAAGTTGGTCAATATTTCTACCACTTCATCTTCGGTGTCCACTAACTGGACTAAGTCCAAATCCTCGGGGCTAATGCTTCTCTGCTGGGCCAAAGTGTTTTTAATCCAGTCGTAAAGGCCTTGCCAGTAATCGCGGCCCACCAAAATAATGGGGAACTTATCCACTTTTTTGGTCTGAATTAAGGTAATGGCCTCAAAGAGTTCATCGAGTGTGCCAAATCCTCCGGGCATAACCACAAAGCCTTGGGCATATTTCACAAACATAACCTTTCGCACAAAAAAGTAGTCGAAATCGATACTGTTGTGTTTGTCTATATAAGCGTTGCTGTGTTGCTCAAAGGGTAATTCGATATTCAAGCCTACAGAAGTGCCACCATTTTCGTAGGCCCCTTTGTTAGCGGCTTCCATTATCCCTGGACCGCCACCGGTAATTACACCAAATCCCAAATCAGTAATTCGTTTGGCAATCCGCTGGGCTAAAGCGTAGTAAGGATGATCTTTTGGGGTGCGTGCGGAACCGAAAATACTCACGCAGGGACCTATTTTGGCCAGTTTTTCATAACCCTCAACAAATTCCCCCATGATTTTAAAGACTGCCCAGGAGTCGTTTGTTTTAATTTCGTTCCAGTTTTTGTATTCTTTTTCTGCTCTCATAACCGATGGTTTGTGGTGGTTAATTCTTGGCGTAAAAAGGTAGCGGTATGACTTTGGGTTTTTGACACAAAATCTTCAGGGGTTCCATAACCCATTATTTGTCCTCCGCCATTACCTCCTTCAGGTCCCAAATCGATAATATAATCAACGGTTTTAATCACATCTAAATTGTGTTCAATGACCACGATTGTATTGCCTTTATTGACCAATTTACTCAAAACTTTTAGCAATACCCTTATGTCTTCAAAATGAAGTCCCGTGGTTGGTTCATCAAGTATATAAATGGTATTTCCTGTATCTCTTTTGGCGAGCTCTGTGGCGAGTTTGATGCGTTGGGCTTCGCCCCCTGAAAGAGTGGTAGATTGTTGGCCCAGTGTGATGTAGCCTAAACCAACATCTTGAATAGTTTTTAGGGTCCGATAAATTTTTGGAATATGTTCAAAGAAGCTGCAAGCCTCTTCAATGGTCATCTCCAAGACATCATATATAGACTTTCCTTTATAGCGAATTTCCAAGGTTTCACGATTGTAGCGATGGCCTTGACAGGCATCGCAAGCCACATAAACATCCGGAAGAAAATTCATTTCAATGACTTTCAAACCAGCGCCTTGGCAGGTTTCACAACGGCCGCCTTTGACATTAAAGCTAAATCGTCCAGGTTTGTAGCCACGTATTAGGGCTTCGGGAACCTTGGCAAACAGATTGCGTATTTCTGAATACACTCCAGTGTAGGTAGCTGGGTTTGAGCGTGGGGTACGACCGATGGGCGATTGATTGATGTCAATGACTTTGTCTAAATGTTCTAGACCTTCAATACGCTCATAAGGCTGGGGTTTTTTCACTCCATTAAAAAAGTGGGCGTTGAGTATTGGATAAAGCGTTTCATTGATCAGAGTAGACTTACCACTGCCGGAAACTCCAGTAATGCCAATCATACACCCCAGGGGTAAATGAAGATCAACCTCGCTTAAATTATTACCACTGGCCCCATATAAACTCAGGGTTTTTCCATTGCCTGCTCTTCTACTGGCGGGCACCTGAATTTGTTTGACCCCGTTGAGGTAATCGGCCGTCAAGGTGCGGGCCTGAGTGAGGTTTTTTGGTGGGCCTTGCCATTGAATTAGCCCACCGTGTTTGCCTGCGGCTGGACCAATATCAATTAATTCATCGGCTTTGAGAATCATATCCTTGTCGTGCTCCACAACCAAAACAGAATTTCCTAAATCTCGCAGTTGTTCTAAAGACTTGATGAGTCTCTCGTTATCCCTTTGATGGAGTCCGATGCTGGGCTCATCCAAAATATACAACACCCCCACGAGCTGAGAGCCAATCTGTGTGGCCAATCGAATACGCTGAGATTCTCCACCAGAGAGGGACTTAGCACTTCGATTCAGGCACAAATAAGAAAGACCTACATCCAATAAAAATTGGAGCCGAGTTTCTACTTCTTTGAGTACTTCCTGAGCGATAGCCTGTTGAGCAGGGCTCAGCTTTTCTGGGACCTTTTTAATCCACTCTATCAAATTTGTGATATCCCAGTTGGCGAGTTCAGCAATACTCTTTTGGTCTATTTTAAAAAATTGGGACTCTTTGCGCAATCTTGTGCCATGGCACTCAGGGCAGGTCTTTTTTTCCATAAAGGACTTTGCCCAGCGGCGCAGTTGCCTCGAGTCCTTGTTTTCAAAAGTCGCTTCTATAAAAGGAATGATGCCCTCAAAATCGATTTTAAACGAACGGGTGATCCCTAAGGTTTTTGAGGCCACTTCATAGGTGGTTTTAAGCCCGTAAAGTACAGATTCTTGCATGGCAGAGGGCAGTTCCTCAAAAGGGGTGTTTAAATCGCTGTTATAATGCTGAGCAATCAGTTCGAGTTGTTTGCTTATCCAAGAGCTGCCCTGTTTTTCATAAGGCGCAATAGCCCCTTTTTTAATAGAAATTTTTGGGTCAGGGATTATTTTATTTGGATTGACCTCATGTAAACTGCCCAGTCCTTTGCAGTGGGGACACATACCTTTTGGCGAGTTAAACGAAAAATTATTGGGCTCAGGTGTGGCGTAAGAAATTCCAGTAGTGGGACACATCAAAGAACGACTAAAATAGCGCGGCTTTTGTTTTTGTGTATCCTGTGTTTTGTCTTGATTCAGTATCATCAATATGCCATCGCCGTGATACATAGCGGTTTCAATGGCACTTTTTAATCTTTGGTCTTGATTGGGCTGACCGGAAATTTTAAGGCGATCCACCACAATTTCGATGTCGTGGGTTTTATAACGATCGACCTTCATTCCTTTGGTGATGTCCAGGATTTCACCATCCACCCGGACCTTTAAAAACCCTTGTTTGGCAATACTTTCAAACAATTCTCTATAATGACCCTTTCGGGCGCGAACCACCGGCGCTAATATAACGGTGCTTTGATCTTTGAAATCGCTACTGATCAGTTCTTGAATTTGCTGGTCGGTGTAACGGACCATACGCTGGCCTGTCTCATAACTATAAGCATCACTGGCTCGTGCGTAGAGCAGACGCAAAAAGTCATAAATTTCAGTAATGGTCCCCACTGTGGAGCGCGGACTTTTGCTGGTGGTTTTTTGTTCAATGGCAATTACCGGAGAAAGCCCTTCGATTTTATCGACATCAGGCCGTTCTAAATTCCCTAAAAATTGACGGGCATAGGCAGAAAAAGTTTCAATATATCGGCGTTGGCCTTCGGCGTATATGGTATCAAAAGCTAGGGATGATTTTCCACTGCCCGAAAGCCCAGTAATCACCACAAGGGAATCCCTGGGGATTTTAAGGTCAATATCCCTTAAATTATGGGCTCGTGCCCCATAGACTTCGATAAAATTGACATGATTTTTCATCAAGGGGCAAAGGTACTCAAATAACCGATAAAAAAGCAGGGCTAGCCCCTATGAATTCTTGGATTTAGGCCTTTTTCGCATTGGCCTCACGATAGAGGAAGGGGTATAGGCCTAGGGCGATGTAAACCAAGACACTCAAAGTGATTGAGATACTAAAAACCAAAAAGCTCAGCGACAATTGAAACAGCAGGGCAATCATAGGTAAAAGCACCCCAAAACCCATTAAGGTTGCAAAAATCGCATAGAGATAATTCATCAGCGCTGGGAGTTCCGTTTGAGTTTGATTGCGATACAACAGGAGTTTTGGAATGATTTCTTGATGCATATACTCTCCTAATTTGGCTAAAAACACTTCGTTAAACGATGAATCTTGAAAGGTGTCGTTGCTGATGGATAAGGCCAAATTCATAATTTTTTCTTGATGGCGCTCAAAGACAGCGTTATAATCTAAAGCCCCTTTAAACTCCCCGTATTTATAGCCGAAATAATACCACAATCCTGAACCACATTTGTGGCGTAACCATTGTTGTACGATGGCCTTATCGTAGATTTCAGGATACATAACCTGATCCCCTTTAACTGGTTCTAGGGGGTGGGTCATTAATAAGGCTTTAAATTCTAAGTAGAGATTTTCCGTGTCATTGTACTGATGGTGCTCTTCCATGAATTCTATGGCGAGCTTGGACTTGCCATTGTAAAACTCTTTGACTTGAAAGAAGGTTAAACCCTCATATTCCTCTTCGAGATATTCTTTGAGACCGGGCAGCCACATTTTGGAACGCAGCAGAATTTCGATGATTTCCCGGAAATAATGCATTTTTTGAGTAAAGACACTCAGGGTTTCAATGGCTTGGAGTCGTGTGTTTTTGTGAAATATGGCGGCAACAGCCAAATAAACCATCAAGAGTGCCGAAAGACCAGCACTGATGCCGATCAGTAGTGGAGCATGCCGATCTATGGTAAGGGCAATAGCAGGATCCACCACTAACAAGTGACGGGTGGTTAAAAATAATCCCACGGCCACAAGACCACTGATTGCCAAAGGCAAGCTGTTTAAGGTGCTCGATATGGAAATCCTCTTTGCCATCTATTTAAAAAGTGGGTGTTAAAGCCCAAAGACTTACAGGTCTAATCAAACAAAGATACGGCTTTTGGCGTATTTATGTAGTATTTTACTTACAAATACAAGATGATGTTTTAAAAGCCTCGGGCTGCATCATCACCGCGTGGATCGGCTCCGGCTTCTAATAAACCATCTGAATGGCGCATAATTGCGTCCACTTTACCAATGATTCTATGGGCTTTTTTTAGGGTCTTGTAGCCTTTTTGATTCAAGGTGTCCAGCAAGTCCTCAGAAAAGCCATCATACTCAAATTGAAGCACATCAGGCAGCCACTGATGATGCATACGAGGCTGATTTACAGCTTCTTGCATGCCCATATTGAAATGTTGGGTATTCAAAATTATCTGCAGTACTGTAGTGATGATCGTAGAGCCTCCAGGGGTGCCCAAGACTTGCCAAAGCTGTCCCTTTTTCAGGACAATTGTAGGGGTCATAGAGCTCAGCATTCTTTTACCTGGAGCGATGGCATTAGCCTCCCCACCGATTAAACCAAACATATTAGGCGATCCTGGTTTTGCGCTAAAATCATCCATTTCGTTGTTATAGAAAAAACCTAATTCGGGATCAAATAATTTAGACCCGTAAGCACCGTTAATGGTGGTGGTCACAGAAACTGCATTACCCATAGGGTCAACAATGGAATAATGCGTGGTCTCGTCACTTTCATGACCCACTATATTTCCATGTGATATCGCCCCAGACAAGGTGGCTGTTTTTGTTGAAAACGAAGTCATTTTTTCAGCTAAATACGCAGGGCTCAGCAGTTGTTCTGTGGGAATATTGACAAAGTCCGGATCCCCTAAATAATGACTTCGATCGGCATATGCTCTGCGCTCAGCCTCAGTGAGGTGTTGGGCATAAAGAGCGCTATTGTGTCCTAATTCTTTTAAATCAAAGGGTTCGAGCATGCCCATAATTTGTGCCAAACATATACCGCCACTTGAGGGCGGTCCCATAGAAATTATCTCCAGATCCTCATAATTGAAGGCAATAGGGTCTCTCCAATGCACTTCGTAATTTTGAAAGTCCTCCATCTGAATCACCCCGCCTTTGGCTTGAATAAACTGACTCATGTGCTTGGCCATTGCACCACCGTAAAATGCCTGCTCTCCCTGATCGCGGAGTTGCTTTAAGGTTTTGGCGAGTGCTATATTTTTTATGGTATCGCCCGCGGAAATGACTTTTGTGTACAAGCTCTCTGTACCCGAGGTCTCTCTGATGACCTCCCGGTATTGCGCTAGACGCGCACTTTGCTTATCTGTGATGACATAGCCCTTTTCGGCCAGTGCAATTACAGGGTCGATCAGGTCCTCTATAGGCAGAAGTCCGAATTTTTTATGGGCTGCGAAAATCCCTTTTATGGTTCCTGGCACCCCGACAGAGAGTCCACCGACGGTACTGAGCGCTGAATCATGATGACCCAGGCTGTCCAAAAACATATCCCGATGAGCTGCTGCTGGGGCCATTTCTCTGTAGTCAAGACTTCCTGTGGTTCCGTCATTTAGTCGATAAACCATAAACCCCCCGCCTCCTAAATTACCGGCATAAGGGTAGACCACAGCCAAAGCTAGCTCTGTACCTGAAGCACGAGATGAGCTGGCTGCGCTGGCTCAAACTCTGGCTGACAATCCTGAGACTCGCAAAGATTTCCTGCGAATGACCAAGAAGATCAAACCCGATCTTCC
>JALRAI010000062.1:0-233 GCA_023258055.1 Flavobacteriaceae bacterium
TGGTCCCCGCCAGATAAAGGAGCACTGGTTGGTGTTGGATTAACCACAGTCACCACTGCCGTGGCCTGAGAAGAATTTCCATTGACATCCACCACAGTTAGAGTCACTGTATTTGGTCCTACATCATCACAATCAAAAGTATCGATGTCCAGTGCATAAGTGTCAATACCACAGTTATCGGTTGAACCATTATCGATATCTGCCGGAGTAATGCTGGCCATACCCATGGCATC
>JALRAI010000062.1:243-10599 GCA_023258055.1 Flavobacteriaceae bacterium
CGCAATATTGTCTTCAACGGTTACCGTAGCCGTGGCAGATCCCGTATTGCCGCTTTCATCTTCTGCAGTCAAAGTCACAATATTGGTCCCCACATCAGCACAGGTAAAGCTGGTTACATCCAAAGTCAAAGAAACTACCGTACAGTTGTCTGAAGTGCCATTGTCGATATCGGCAGCCACGATGATCGCGTTTCCTGTGGCGTCGAGTTGAACCGTAATGTCTTGTGTGATTACCGTTGGATCAATTGTGTCAACAACGGTGACGATGGATTCACAACTGCTTGAATTTCCGCTTGAATCAAAGACGGTAAGGGTCACGGTGTTCGGTCCTAAATTATTGCAGCTAAAACTACTGATGTCGATACTCATTGAAGCAATAGAGATATTATCGGTAGATCCATTGTCAATATCAGAGGCAACAATAGTGGCTATTCCATTGGCGTCTAAAGCCACAGTTAAGTCTTGACAAATGGCATTCGGCGGGATGCTATCGGTTTCAAAATAAAGAGTGCGGTATAATAAATTCCATATTTCAGGTTCTGGCAGCCATTGCCCGGAATTACCATCGTCAATAAACCAAGTAAGGCTCATTCCTGAAAATCGAACTAAACCCAATCCGACTGTCTTTTGACTCAACGTTATTCTTGAGGCGCTATCTCTAATTAATGGCTCGAGATCAGGTCCGGAAAAATAGTTATGAGAAAAAGAATTCCCCGAATATTGGCCAGTGCTCGGTATTATTGGGCTATAAGGAGAATCCGTAAAAAATGGGTCATTGACATCTACAGGCCACCCATTTAAATCCGTAATTCTGAATGATGAAATCCCGAATCCTACATCAATGACTCCCAGATTTTGATTGGAGCACATGCTGATCAGCAACTTTCCGCCGGCTGTGACCCAATCTTCAATTAATTGTGTGTTTGCGTTTAAAAAATTGAGCATGAGTGAGGTGTCGTAATTCCCTCCTTCTACAAAAACAACGAGTCTTTCTGGCACAAAGATCTCTGAAGCAACGACACTTCCATAAAAGTAATGGGCCCACTCATTCGGGTAAACTTCGTCTAACCCAATGATATTTGACTGTTTATCCCATGGTTGGGTGGTGTTACTGATATAGGCCACGGGGAGGACAGATTCATACACTGGATTAGGTACAGAATCCATAAATTCACGTCCGAAATCATCTGTGGTTCTGGCCTGAGGCATATACTCATGACTCGTACTTGTGATCCCATGTGATGCGGAATTGAAGCTTTGGCTGATCGCGGAAGCATTGTATAAAAAAAATAGGGTGGCCGCCAGTAAACCGATGGCCTTTTTTATGGGTGAGGTTGTCATTTTCTAAAGTTTTGACTTTTAGTGTATTAAAGTTAAAAATATTCCTCTGACAAATACAAACCATTTAGTGGAAACAAGTGGATCCACTATTATTTGTCGTCAATGACTCTGTTTTTGTCATGAAATACATTAGAGGGTAGCCCTTTTAAATATTTACATCTGCCATATTTTTTTCACGAGTGTATTATTGAAGGGCAATAGACCTTATCTTTACCAAAAAAAAGCTATGCTACGAATGTTATTCGGAGGACTACTTTGTTTCTCCGCCTTTGGATGTGCCCAAAGTACCTCAGCACAAGAACCTACAGAATCTATATATGATATTGCCCTGGAAGGCATCGATGGTAAACCATTGGATTTGTCTCAATACAAAGGCAAGAAAATCCTCTTTGTCAATGTGGCCTCAGAGTGTGGGTTCACAGGTCAATACGACGGGCTTCAAGAGCTTTATGAAAACTACAAGGACAAACTGGTGATCATCGGTTTGCCATGTAATCAATTTGGGGGCCAAGAGCCGGGTAGCGAGCAGGAAATCCAAAGCTTTTGTCGCGCAAATTACGGAGTAGAATTTCCTATGACCGAGAAAATAGAAGTCAAAGGCCCAGGACAGCATCCGCTCTATCAATGGTTGACCCAAAAAGCCAAAAACGGATCCCAAGATTCTTCGGTAAAGTGGAATTTCCAAAAGTACTTAGTTGACGAGCAAGGACGACTCGTGGATTTCTTTTATTCGATCACCAAGCCAAACAGCAGTAAGATTACTAGTTTGCTTACTAGCAACTAATGGACTGAATTTTTTTTGCGTTCTATTTGGAAATTCAAAAAGAGTTTCTATTTTTAACTCAATGAAAAAACAAATTTTTAATAACAACTGGTGGTGCCACGAAACGTCCGTCTCGTGAACTAGTCTTTGTTATGTCAATATATAAAGCCCGTCGTTCGCGACGGGCTTTTTTTTTGACGCGAATCGAACCCAAAATTCAATCAACATGGAAAGAAAAATTCTTCTAAGCGAAAAAGAAATCCCAGAGCAATGGTATAACATCATTGCCGACATGCCGAACAAACCGCTGCCGCCTTTGCATCCAGGAACTCTGGAGCCCATCGGTCCTGAGGCCTTAGCGCCCTTATTTCCCATGGAGCTGATCAAGCAGGAGGTCACTACAGATAAATACGTCACCATCCCCGATGAGGTGCGCCATATTTATAGTATTTGGCGTCCCACGCCCATGTTTCGTGCCTATAATTTGGAGAAATTATTAGACACCCCTGCTAAGATTTATTATAAATACGAAGGGGTAAGCCCGACGGGTTCACACAAGCCTAATACTGCCGTACCACAGGCCTACTACAACAAAATGGAAGGGGTCAAAAAAATAACCACAGAGACCGGAGCAGGCCAGTGGGGCAGTGCGCTGAGCTTTGCCTGTCAGCACTTTGGTATCGATTGTGAGGTCTATATGGTACGCCTTTCATATGATCACAAGCCTTACCGCAAAGTCATGATGAATACTTGGGGGGCCAAAGTGCATCCATCGCCCTCTGAGGCCACGGAAATTGGTAAGAAGATTTTGGCCGAGTATCCCGACACGACGGGTTCTTTAGGGATCGCCATTTCCGAGGCAATTGAAGTCGCGGCGAAAGACGAGCATACTAAATATGCTTTAGGGAGTGTGTTGAACCATGTAAAACTCCATCAAACCATAATCGGTCAAGAAGCTATCAAGCAGATGGAAAAAGCTGGGGATATGCCCGATATTGTGATTGCTCCTTTTGGTGGAGGTTCTAATTTTGCTGGACTGGCCTTTCCGTTTTTACGACTGAATTTTGATGAAGGTCGTAACATCAGATGCATCGCCAGTGAGCCTGCTTCTTGTCCAAAACTCACCCGCGGGGTGTTCCGTTATGATTTTGGTGACACAGCGGGCATGACCCCACTACTGCCCATGTATACCCTAGGGCATGATTTTGTGCCCGCGCCTATCCACGCCGGTGGTTTGCGCTATCACGGGGCAGGGGTAATCGTGAGTCAGCTCCTCAAGGATAAGCTAATCGAGGCGCGGGCCCATGACAACCTCGAAGTCTTCTCGGCTGGGGTTAAGTTTGCTCAAGCCGAAGGAATCATTCCGGCGCCTGAAGCCACGCACGGCATTGCTACGGCCATTGCAGAGGCACAGAAGTGTAAAGAGGAAGGGGTGTCGCGTACGATACTCATTAACCTTTGCGGACATGGTAATTTCGACATGAAAGCCTACCAGGATTATTTTGCGGGCAATATCGTCAAGCACGAACTCACCCAAAAAGAGATCGAGGCCTCTATTGCCAAACTCACCACTCCGCTAATCCCATAAGCTGCTATGATTTAAAGTTTAATATGTTGTTTAATTAGTTGTTTTGGTTAATCCCTCACCCCTGAATCAGTTGCTTGGTTTGGGGGTGATTTTTTATGTAAATATCTGTTTATGAATATGATGTATTTTTCACTAACTTTAAGCAACATAAAATTTATTGCTGTTATTTGGCAATTTATAAACTAACCAAAACGATTTATCATGAAAAATCTACTCGTTATTTTGGTCGCCCTTGTTTCCTTTAATTTGGCGGCTCAAGACTCAAAAGCTTATGTTATGCTCTCTGCAGGGGCCGTTTTTCCTAATGGAGGGGACTACATCATTAACTCGGATCAGGGGGCCTTTATGGATCAATACACCGGTTTAGATTTAAATCTAAACGTGGGTTATCGATTTACAGAAATGCTCGGTCTCACCGCGACTTGGGGCGCCTCTGCCAATGAATTTGACCAGGTTGTTTTTAATCCGGACGATTTAGGCGAGGAAGGAGCCATGTTTTCTGTGGGCTATTTGGGAATTGGTCCGATGTTTACCTATCCTATAGGGATCATTGACGCTGTTGTCGAATTTAGACCACAATTGGTGCTGTCCATGTCCGGGTTAACGGATTTTGAAGGCGGAGATAATGACATAACGGCTAAGGGTTCAGGTTATTTGGCTTCAACTTCCTGGGTTTTTGGCTCAGGTCCGGGCTTAAAGTTTTCTATAAATATCGATTACCTAAGGGGGAAATTTAAGGAAAATGAACTCGGCGGAATCACTACAGATTTAAGTTCAGAAAACTCCTATATACGCATCAGTATGGGTGCTGGTTTACGCTACAATTTCTGAGCGTTTCGAAGCATTTAATAACCGGAAATCGGTTGCGCTAATTGTCGAATTCCTCAAAGAATTCTGATAGGGAAACATCTAGGGCTTCACAGATTTGTGAAAGGACTTGTATGGAGATATTGGTGTTTCCCTTTTCGATTATACCGATGTACTTGCGATCGAGGTCGGCTAGATGTGATAATCCTTCCTGAGATAGTCCAGTTTTTAAACGAAGTTCTTTGATGCGTTGGGCGACTTTCTCATTCATGTACAATGATACTTTTAATGTCTCGCTTGGTCAAGGATTCCGGTGGGGTAGGTCCTCGAATTTATAAATTCGATGTAAAAAAAATCGACACTCTTATTTTTGGTTCTTTCGTGTGAGTGTTATTGGCGTCAAAAGCCCTGTATTTGGTGACATACATGTCTTGATTCTTTTAAAAAAGTATCAATTACTATTTAATGCCTGAAATTTCAGTATCTTTATTTTAAGTCTTCGGAGTAATTCGAGGAAGGGGTAATCCCTTGAAAATGATTACCCTTATTATTAACCAAAAACAACAACACATGAAAAAACTGATTTTTTTAATGGCTTGCTTAGTCTCTTTTGGCATGATGGCACAAGATTCTAAAGCTTATTTAGCGCTTAATGTTGGCGCGTCTTTTCCAGGAGGAGATGTAGGAGATGATCTAGAATTAGGGACAGGTTTAGATTTTAATCTCAATGTCGGTTACCGATTTACCGAATCTATTGGGGCGGTACTTACTTATGGTGCCTCAGCAAGTACATTTGAGGACGGAGCAGGGGACACTGCGGCTTTTGGTGCTGGATACTTAGGAGTAGGTCCAATGTACACCCTGGGACTTGGTGACAATATTGCTTGGGATATCAAGCCTCAGTATGTCTTCTCTCTTGCCGGAGTGACGGACTACGAAGGCGGTGTAGATGATATTACAGCAACGGGATCAGGATGGATGCTGGGTCAATCCTTTGTTTTTGGATTTGATCAAGGCTTTAAATTTTCTGTGAATTTGGATTACCTCAGTGGAAAGTATACTGAAGGAGAAGTTAATGGTGATACATTTGATATCGATACAGATAACGCTTACTCGCACTTCACGATCGGTGTAGGAGCACGCTATAACTTCTAATACAGAAGGCTCGATTTTTCGGTTCTGTATGAACGACAAAAAACCTTCACATTTGTGAGGGTTTTTTTATGAGTTTTGTTTTGAAATAAAAGTATTAACTTGTAGGATCTAACCTTTAATTTTATATGTATGAACTTTAAAGCACTTATACTTTTTACAATACTTGGGATGACGTGTTTAAACATTAACGCCGGAGTTCCAGTGATGCGAGATTATAATTCTGCTTCAGCCTCTTCTGCTGAAATAATGGCCGCAGATTCCGCAGATATTCTAAATTCAGCACCAATTCCGTTAGTTGCCTCTACTGTTAACTGGGGTGGCTTCGCCATGGGATTGTTGCTTGGTTTAGTGGGCGTTATCCTCGCGCATATCTTTTCTTCAGATAGGACTTTTAGAAAAAGTAGTTGGTACGGGTTTGGCGTATTACTCATAGTATTGTTACTCCTCTAAACAGGTAAATCAATTGAAGATAAATATGAGAAAAGCGCTAATTATTACAGCGCTTTTTTGTTCCTATCAATTCACGGCTCAGGTCTCTATTCAGGGTGATTATATAGGTACATTAAGCTTTGGCGACTCAGGGATATTAACCTATTCTATTGAATTTACTTGTGTTAATTCACAGTGCACAGGTTATTCTATTTCGGATGTTGGTGGTGCAAATGAGACAAAGTCTGAATTAGAAGGGCAAATTAATTTTAGTGAAAACAAGGTTTATTTTTATGAAAGGAATATTGTTTACACCAAAGCCAGCAATGAAACCTATAATGAAATATGCTTATTAGAATTTGATTTTGATCTCGATGAATTAATTTCAGAGCGCAATCAGGGATTAAGGGGTTCATTTAAAGGGTTTTTTTCGGACAGAGTGCTCTGCCTCGAAGGGATAATCGAATTAAAATCAAAGGCTTTTCTGGCTCAAAAAGCAAAGCTTCTTAAGGAGAGATTAAATTCTAAATTAGCGCGAAATGCCTTAGGAGACAGTTCTGTTCAAATTTTAACCCGGCGACTGGATTCAATTTCATCAAGAAACAAAGAATCGGTGGGGTCAACCACCAAGAAGACGATTAATTTTGATAAAAATAATGTGCTAATTCTAAAAGATATAGGCAATAATGATGGGGATATTATCAGACTCATTCAGTCTGAAGAAAGGCGTGACATCAATCTTACAAAAAAACCGTTTTATTTAGAAAATAGACCGAGTACAGAGATCATCATTATCGGAATCGATGAAGGAAAATTTCCGACTATACCCATTGAATTTACAGTCAAGCGATTTAATGAAATTCAGTTACGAGAAGTCTTGATCCTGCATCAAAACGATACGATAATTTATCATCTCAAGAACTAATAAAACAAAAAAACCCTCACAAATGTGAGGGTTTATTTTTTGCTAAGCGTGATATCTTAGTGCGCGTCTGCGTCGTGACCTTCTACAGCATCAGCAGCTTCGTCAGCAGCCTCTTCTACAGCGTCAGTAGCTTCTTCAGCAGCATCTTCAGTAGCTTCAGCAGCCTCTTCAGCAGCCTCACCTGCTTCTTCAGCAGCGTCAGTAGTTGCTTCAACAGCAGCCTCAACAGCTTCTTCGGTCTTTTGCTCAGTTTCTCTACAAGATACAACTGAAGCAATCATCGCCAAAGCAGCAAAAGTGATCAATACTTTTTTCATAGTAAATAAATTTAGTGGTTAAATTTTCCGAGGAACAAAGATATAATAATTTATCAATTGAAAGCTAGGGAGTTATGGATAAAATTAATTGGAATATTTCCTTAATTTAATAGGAATATTTCCAATTTATGTGTATTTTTAGCCAATGAAACAACAATTATCTATTGAAGTTCGTCGATTTAAAAAAATCCGCGAAGATCAACGGCACACCCAGCAGTCTTTTGCAGCGCTTTTAGGCATTAAAGGAAGTACTGCGGATATAGAGCGCGGTAAGACTAAAATTACAGGTGCAGTAGTCATGGAGCTGCTCCATCAGTTTAGTATAAATCCTCTTTGGTTGTTTGGTAAAAGTCATGAAATGAATCTCAGTGTAGATCAAACTAATGTTCAACCCAAAGTTGTCGCAGTTGATCCTCAAGGAGAAGACACCATTCTTCTTGTGAATCAAAAAGCTGCGGCAGGTTATCCACACAACGTCCAAGATGTGACGTGGGTGGGAAATTTACCGGCTTTCAACATGCCGCTTCCGGAATTTCGCAATGCCACATATCGAGGATTTCAAGTTGAAGGTGACAGTATGCTGCCCAATATACGGCCCAGAGAGTGGGTGCTGGGTCGTGCGGTGAGTCATATCACCGATGCCTCAGATCAGAAAATATATATTGTTGTGCTTCATGACTCAGTGCTAGTTAAGAAGTTAGAAAAAATAACGGGCATGCCTCATAAAGTGCGCTTGGTTTCTTTAAATCCTGAGTACCTGCCAATCGAGGTCGCTACGCGCGACATACAAGAACTTTGGCAAGTGAACAGTAAGCTGAGCTTCGGCCTAGACGAGCCCAGTGAGAGTAGCCTATTGCGGCAGTTGCAAGAATCCATGAACGAGCTCAAAGGCCAAATCAATCGACTCAGTAAATAAGCTTGGCACAGCACACTAATACGTCGATAAACACTATTCGCTCTAGGTCCCGATTACTGAGCATCAAGTTTATCAATGATATGAGCCGTTGCTCCAGATTGACGCTGAATATAGTCGCGATTGACTCCGCCCATGGAGGCCAATTTTGATGGATCTTCGCTCCATTGATGCAATAATTCCATAATCTCCTCGCTGCGCTGCACTACAGCAACACCCCCCTGGTCGATAAGGTCTAGGGCCTCGGGAAATTTATCGTGTATGGGCCCAATAAGGATAGGAAGACCAAAGGCTGCTGGTTCCAAAATATTGTGCAGGCCACTATGACCCATGCCGCCACCCACATAGGCCAAGTCTGCTCCAGCATAAGCCCGAGAGAGATGACCGATGGTATTTAAAATAAGCACCATAGCTTTGTCGAATTCAGGGGTAATTTCCCCGCTATAAACGGCGCATTTTGCACTGATTTTACTTTGAAGCCTTTGAATTTCATCCGGATTTAAATCATGCGGGGCAATAATGAAATTCACACCCTCTTGGGTAAAATGGTTGATGGCCTGTATCCATATGTTATGGTCTTCAGGCCATGAACTGCCCAAAATTACTGTGGGCTTGTTACTTTTAAAGGCCTCTATAAAATCGAGACTATTGTCTTGTTTGGTTTGCGCCCATACCCGGTCATACCGCGTGTCACCACTGACACTGCATTGATCAATGCCATGGGCTTTGAGTAAGTCCAATGAGTTTTGATCTTGAACAAAGAGGTGGGTTAGCCCTTTGAGATGATTGCGCATAAAACCACCTGCCGGGCCAAAAATCCAATGCTTTGGTTTAAAACGAGCGGCAATAACATAGGTCGGGATGTGTCTCTTTTGTAACTCAATGAGGTAATTCGGCCAAAGATCACTTTTGACGATATAGGCGGCACTAGGGGCAATATTTTTGACAAATTTTGCCGCATTTCTCGGGCTATCCCATGGAAGATAGACCACCAAATCCGCCAAAGGCGTTTTTTGTTTCGGCCCAAAGCCCGAAGGTGAAAAAAAACTCAGTATGATTTGATGCTGGGGATATTTTTTACGCATCCACTCTAATATCGGACGACCTTGTTCGAATTCTCCAAGTGAGGCGCAATGCATCCAAAGGCGCTTGTCGTTTGCCTGATCTAGGGTCTCGAGCTGCGCCCAAGTGGCGTCTCGGCCATTCCAAAACGCACGGAGCTTTTTAGAGCCTACCCACTGTAGTGGGCGCAATAAAAGATGCCCGAAAAAGCTAAGCGAATTGTAAATGATTTGCCCCATAAGCCTTAGGGCTAAATTACGGTTCTTTAGTCAATTCCATGGCGCTCGTAGGTCAATTTTTCGTAGTTTTGACACATCCAAATTGCACCCAATGAAAAAAATACAAATGGTAGACCTTCAAGGTCAATACGCCGAGATTAAGGACCAGGTGACTGCCTCGATGCAAGAGGTTATCGATACAGCCAGTTTTATCAATGGTCCACAGGTGCACGAATTTCAAAAAGAATTAGAGACCTACCTAGGGGTAAAACACGTAATTCCCTGTGCCAATGGGACTGATGCCCTGCAAATCGCGATGATGGGTTTGGGATTAAAACCGGGCGATGAGGTAATTACGGCTGATTTTACTTTCGCAGCCACTGTAGAAGTCATTGCGCTTTTAGGACTTACTCCTGTGCTTGTCGATGTGGATCCAATTAATTTTAATATCGATTTAGCCGCCGTAGAGCGCGCCATAAGCCCACGAACCAAAGCCATTGTGCCGGTACATTTATTTGGCCTTGCAGCGGATATGGAGCCCCTGATGAATTTGGCTGAAAAGCATAATTTATATGTCATTGAAGACAATGCACAAGGCATAGGTGCCGAATATACCTTTAGCGATGGGCGCAAGCAAAAGACGGGCACCATCGGTCATGTGGCCTCCACTTCATTTTTTCCGTCCAAAAACTTAGGCTGTTATGGGGATGGTGGAGCGATTTTCACAAACGATGATGATTTGGCCCATACCCTGCGTGGTATTGTGAATCACGGTATGTACGAGCGTTATCACCATGATGTTGTTGGGGTAAATTCTCGATTAGATGCACTTCAAGCC
>JALRAI010000063.1 GCA_023258055.1 Flavobacteriaceae bacterium
GGGCAGCGCTTTGCAGAAATTTTCCCTGGTCCTTAAGCGATTATTGCCTCAAAAGCTATACGAACGTATGCTGCGCAATCACTACAAGCTTTAGTGTCTTGATAGGTTAGATGCCCCAGACATAGTGCCATTTTCAAAACTCAAATATTGAGTCAATAATGTGAACAACTCGTGAAGAAACTTTTTTAAAAAACTATATCACGATTTAAAACTTGAGTTAATTTTAAGCTTTAAATTAGACGCTTAACCAAAGACGACCAAAATCCACTAATCACCATTTCTATGAAATTTTTTATCGACACCGCAAACCTTGATCAAATTAAAGAAGCACAGAATTTAGGGGTACTCGATGGCGTGACTACCAATCCATCTCTTATGGCCAAAGAAGGCATTACTGGGCGCGAGGCCATATTAAAACACTACGTGGATATTTGTGAGATTGTCACGGGGGATGTTTCTGCAGAAGTGATCTCAACTGATTTTGAGGGTATGGTAAAAGAAGGAGAAGAGTTGGCTGCGCTGCACCCACAAATCGTGGTAAAAGTACCCATGATCAAAGAGGGGGTTAAAGCCATAAAATACTTCTCAGATAAGGGGATTCGCACTAATTGTACCTTAGTTTTTTCGGCAGGTCAAGCGCTTTTGGCGGCCAAAGCAGGAGCGACCTATGTATCGCCATTTATTGGACGTCTCGATGATATCTCAACGGACGGTTTAACACTTATTGAGGAAATCAGATTGATTTATGACAATTATGGGTTTGACACGCAGATACTTGCAGCCTCTGTGCGTCATACCATGCACGTTTTGGCCTGTGCTAAAATTGGGGCAGATGTGATGACGGGTCCACTTTCGTCTATTGAAGGTCTGCTCAACCACCCCTTGACGGATATAGGATTGGCCAAATTCTTAGCCGACTACAAAAAGGGAAATTAAGGACTACCGATTCAGGTAATTGAGCAATTTTTGCTCTGCATCTAAGCTGAATATGTTAGTGTGTGGGTCGATAATGGTACCATGGGCATCGATCAACATGGTTTTATTGATGGAATTAATCAGTAAAGTCATGCCCGCTTTTTCGAAGTCTTCAAATTGAAACTCGTGCTGGGTGCGATAGGACTCATGCTGTACGAGCCTTTTCCATTTTTTAAATTGATCATCTACGTTAATCCCGATAAAATCAAATTCTGGATATTTCCCTCTGAGTTCACTGACGCGTTGATGTATATTTTTGACATGCATGGGTGAATCTAGGGACCAAAAATACAGGACCGTGGGACGGCTAATGACTTCCTGTATGCTCATGTTGCGATTTTCATAACTCACTAATTCCACATCAGGCAAGGGTTGATTCGGCATTAATCTCAGGGCGATCTCAGACAGCTCGGCAATTACTTTTTTGTCTTCACTGCTTTGGTTGTAATTATTGAACTTATCCAAAATCAGCGCCATATGCTCGGTATTCTCCGCGTGAATAAAATAATTAATCACCGTGTTTTTGAGTAAACTTTGCTTGAGCGAATCGTTCGTTATCTTGGCCTGAATCAGGTCCATTTTTTGCCAGTTATGGTCAAAAGACATTCGATTAAATTCCTTTGTTCCTTCAATGGCCTCAAAGGCGAGATTGTCAAAATAATAACCCAGACAGCGGAAGTAAGGATAATAGGTACGCAAATCTTCATGGCCTAAATCCATTTTTTTGCGGTATTCAAAAAATGCCGCAGGAATCTCCCTTTGTTCCCCGTAGCGTTGTCTTTTATTATTTGAGGCTATGTACAACTCCATTTTGCCAAAAATGGCGTAATCTATAGCGGCATTGGCCACTTCCAAAAAGGCTTCAGAGGTTTTATGGGTTTTTGTAAACTCATTTAAAAACGATTGGCGCTGAACACGCACAGAGTCCATTTTCTTTACGAAGGTATCAGGATTGAGGTTATAAAAAGATAAAATCTCTTGATCGGCCGATTCGTTAAGCAAAAATAGTTCGGTTAAAAAGTTGTTTTTGGCCGAGCCTGGTCCAGTGTAGGTTAAAGATTCATCAAATTCAAGGGTATTGACCCGCAACATGATACTGTCTCCTGGCTCGACAAACAGGGCTTGAAATTCGAAATGCTGAAAGTAATACAAGCCTGGATCTGCTGCCTTTATTTGATAGCGAAAGAAATTACGCTCGTCTAAATAGACAGTATCGCTGGTGTTGCGATTGTGGGATATAACCACATGATCCGTCTTAGGATTGACAATCTGACCGCCAATCCAAGCGCTACCACAAGAATGCGGGTCAACTTTGGATTGACAGGACACAACAATAAGACTCAATATTACATAAAGACTATAGCGCACAGTTCCTATCGGTTGTTGTTCTATACAAAAATAGGCTTATTGAACAAGTCATCTGTTAAGGGCTCGTTAAAGTATTCCCTCGGGCCTAGGATTGTTTTGCCTTTTATTGGCTATTTTTGCGGCCAGTAAAACAAAAATAAATGCTATCAGTTTCAAATCTATCCGTTCAATTCGGCAAACGCGTCCTTTTTGATGAGGTCAATACACAGTTCGTTCAAGGGAATTGTTATGGCATCATTGGGGCAAATGGTGCGGGGAAATCAACATTTTTAAAGATACTCTCTGGAAAACAAGATCCTACCTCCGGTCACGTCCACTTAGAACCCGGTAAACGCATGAGTGTGCTCGAGCAAGATCACAATGCCTGTGATGAATTCACTGTCTTGGAAACCGTGGTTCGGGGTAATAAGGATTTATTTGCCTTAAAGACTGAAATTGATGCTTTGTACGCGGACTACAGCGATGAGAATGCCGAACGTATTGGTGAATTACAGGTGGCCTTTGAAGAAATGAATGGTTGGAATGCCGATAGTGATGCCGCTGCAATGTTGTCTAACTTAGGCATCAAAGAGGAGTATCATTACACCTTGATGTCTGATCTAGACGGTAAACAAAAAGTGCGTGTCCTTTTGGCTCAAGCCCTTTTTGGAAGTCCCGATGTGCTGATCATGGATGAGCCGACTAACGATTTGGATTATGAAACCATTTCTTGGTTAGAGCAATTTTTAGCGAATTACGACAACTGTGTTATTGTCGTATCACACGATCGCCACTTTTTAGATGCCGTTTGTACCCATATCAGTGATATTGATTTTGGTAAAATAAATCACTTTAGTGGGAATTATACGTTTTGGTACGAAAGCAGTCAGCTAGCGGCCAGACAGCGTGCTCAGCAAAACAAAAAGGCTGAGGAAAAGAAAAAGGAGCTTCAGGAGTTCATTCAGCGTTTTAGTGCTAATGTGGCCAAAAGTAAGCAAGCCACTTCGCGTAAGAAAATGCTTGAAAAACTTAATGTAGACGAAATCAAACCATCCAGCAGACGATATCCTGCGATAATTTTTGAGCGTGAACGTGAAGCAGGAGATCAAATCTTAAATATCGAGGGGCTCTCTGCGAGTCTAGACGGAGAGTTGCTTTTTGAAAACATCGACCTCAACCTTGCCAAAGGGGATAAAGTGGTGGTCTATTCCAAAGATTCAAGAGCAACCACAGCCTTTTATCAAATTATCAATGAGCAAATCAAAGCGGATTCTGGTAAATTTTCATGGGGGGTGACCACCAATCAAAGTTATTTACCTTTAGATAACCATCACTTTTTTGCTCAGGACATCAATCTAGTGGATTGGCTCAGACAATGGGCCAAGACCGAGGAGGAAAAGGAAGAAGTTTACCTGCGCGGGTTTTTAGGCAAAATGCTCTTTAGTGGAGAAGAGGCCCTGAAGAAATGTACCGTCCTTTCGGGAGGAGAAAAAGTGCGCTGTATGCTCTCGCGCATGATGATGATGCGGGCTAATGTAGTGATGCTCGATGAGCCGACTAACCACCTAGATTTGGAGTCCATTACTGCCTTTAATAATTCACTGAAGAATTTTAAGGGCACGGTGCTGTTAACGACCCATGATCACGAATTTGCTCAGACTGTCGGAAATAGAGTAGTGGAGCTCACGCCAAAAGGGGTTATCGATCGCTATATGAGTTTTGATGAGTATATGAGTGATGCCAAGATTAAGGCTTTGCGTCAGACCATGTACGGGTCACACTAAGATTTATTCTTCAAATTTTTGAGCAACCTCTAAGGCCTGAGCGTATTGATCTTGGCGCACAAGAAGCTGCACTTGATCAAAAACTCCGCCCCCGAAACCTGCCATGGCCCCGCTTTGCATGTCATTGCGCACCACAGGACTAATGCCTAAATCATTGAGTTCGGCTGTTATGGCTCCGGCCACCACTGATGGCCCGGTAAAAATGCGTTTCATACTCATAATATAAATTATCTCAGGACCGCTTCAAATTCACGTGTGAATGCCTCTTGCAATTTGCGCATAATTTTGTCAATCTGCTTGTCGGTCAAGGTCTTGTGTTCATCCTGAAGGGTAAATGAAAGGGCATAACTCTTTTTGCCCTCAGGAATATTTTTACCCGTATAAACATCAAATAGAGAAACTTCTCGAAGCAATTGCTTTTCGGTGTCTAGCGCCGTTTGTTTTAACTGATCAAAAGAAATCTGCTGGTCGAGCAATAGTGCTAAATCGCGTTTTACCTTCGGGAATTTGGTGATGGGCTTAACTTTTATACTGTGCTGAGCAATCAAAGATTTAATCGCTGCCCAGTTAAACTCAGCGTAAAGCACGGGCAATTCAACGTCAAAGGCCTTGCACAATTTCTGTTGAATAACCCCATAGTGCACTAGAGCATTTTTGCCATTATAGGCTGTGAGTCCCTCTTGCCAAAGGGATTGGCTACAGTTTTCCTCTGAGCTAACCCTTATTCCGAGGCTATCTAAGAGCTGATGTACGGTGCTTTTTAGCTCAAAAAAGCTCATAGATTCAGCTTTTGATTGCCAGTGCTGTTCATTTGCCTTGCCGGCAAGGCCCAGAACTAGTGCGTCAAATTCCTGATAAGCCCCTTGATTCAGGCGATAGGTTTTACCAAACTCAAAAACGCGAAGACCACCGACTTTCCGATTTAAGTTAAAAGAAATCGATTGCAAAACCCCAAAAATCATGGATTGACGCAGGACCCCGAGCTCTTGACTCAAGGGGTTGAGTAATGCTACATCCATACTAGGGTCTAAATCATCGACAAGACCTGAATTGGTTTGTGCAGTAAGCGAATTGTTGAGAATTTCAAAATACCCTTGTCCTATAAGCTGTTGTGCCAAGCGATTTTGTATTTGAAAATCTTCACGATGGCCCAAAGGTGCAATCGAGGCATTGATTTTAGGACTAAAGTCAATATTGTTGTAACCGTAAACCCTGAGAATTTCTTCAATCACATCCGCCTCACGAGTGACATCATTGCGATAGGCTGGTATGGTCATTCCGAGACTGGTCTCAGTGACATTATTAATTTTGATATCCAAAGAGGTCAATATGGCCTTAATGGTTTCTTTAGGTAGTTCTTGACCGATGACCTTAGCTGCCGTCTCATAATTCAGCACGACTTGATGGTCCTTTATCTTTTTAGGATAAATGTCTGTAATGTCACTAGAAATATGACCCCCGGCTAATTCGGTAATCATGATGGCCGCCCTCATCAGGGCATATTCTACACTATTGGGATCTATGCCTCGCTCAAATCGAAATGAGGCATCGGTACTGAGCCCATGACGTTTGGCAGTTTTACGGACACTAACAGGGTCAAAATAAGCACTTTCAAGAAAGATTGATGTGGTGTTTTCTGTGACGCCAGATTCTAGACCTCCAAAGACCCCAGCAATACACATAGGCCCTTCCTCATGGCAAATCATCAGGTCTTCTGCGTCTAGTTTACGGCTAAGGCCATCGAGTGTGGTGAATTCGGTGTCTTGTGCCACAGTTTTTACTATGACCTTATTGCCTGTTATTTTTGCCGCATCAAAAGCGTGTAAGGGCTGTCCGAGCTCATGAAGTATATAGTTTGTGACATCGACCACATTATTTATGGGTTTAACCCCAATGGCGCTCAAACGGTGTTTGAGCCAATCTGGTGAGGGGGCCACTTTAATTTCGCTAATGGTTACTCCGGCGTAACGCGGTGCCCGAGCCTGGTCGGCCACTTCTACCTCTATTTTTAACGAGCGCTTATCCACGTGAAAACTACTTGTAGAAGGGGTGATGAGCTCCAGGGCAATGCCTTTTTGCAGTAAGCCAGCTTTTAAATCACGGGCTACACCCCAATGACTCATGGCGTCAGCGCGATTAGGGGTAAGTCCTATTTCAAAAACTTCATCTTTGGTGATCTCGATAATCTCAGAGAGCGGGGTCCCAGGTACTGGGCTGCCTTCTAAAACCATAATGCCGTCGTGGTTATCGCCCAGACCGAGTTCATCCTCAGCGCAGATCATGCCTTCACTGGCCTCCCCACGGATTTTACTTTTTTTGATTGACCACTGAGTTCCGTCGGGGGCATAAAGTGTGGTGCCTACGGTGGCTACAGCCACATATTGACCTTCAGCAACATTAGGGGCGCCACAAACAATAGCACTAGGATTCTCCTGACCAATATCGACAGTAGTGCATTTTAATCTATCGGCATTTGGATGCTGGGTGCAGGTCAAAACTTTTCCAACAACGATACCTTCTAAACCACCGGGTACTGAACTGTAATGTTCAACACCTTCTACTTCAAGGCCTAAATCCGTGAGTAGTTCTGCAGTTTGATCTGCAGTCCAATCGAGTCGTAAAAATTGTTTTAGCCAGTTGTATGATATGGTCATGTTCTGTGGGTTAAAGCAGCAAAGATAGGATTATGCTTGTTTTTGTTAAAACCAATCTGGAGTAAATTATGAGATGTGATGCCAAATATTCTTGAACTTAAATATGGCCGCAAGGGTATGGCGTACCCCAGTGTGCTCCGGTTTATTGAGATCTGGATCCTCACGCAGCACCTCCTGGGCATAGGAGCGTGCTAACTTTAAGGTTTCTGCATCTTTGACAATATCGGCAATTTTTAGCTGCAATACACCGCTTTGTTGGGTACCCATGAGGTCTCCAGGCCCCCGTAGGCGTAAATCTGCCTCAGATATTTCAAAGCCATCGTTTGTGGCAACCATGGTCTGAAGACGCTCTCGCGCATCATCCGAGAGCTTATTTCCGGACATTAAAATACAGTAGCTTTGATCGGCTCCACGACCCACGCGCCCACGGAGCTGGTGTAATTGACTCAAGCCAAATCGCTCAGCGCTCTCAATTATCATGACACTGGCATTGGGTACATTGACACCGACCTCAATTACAGTAGTGGCCACCATAATTTGGGTTTGACCCGAAGCAAATCTTTGCATTTCAAAATCCTTATCCGCGGAATTCATTTGGCCGTGCAGGATGGAAACCTGATATTTTGGACTGGGAAATTCTCGGACAATACTCTCATAACCATCCATAAGGTCTTTGTAGTCTAAGGCTTGGGATTCTTGTATCAGAGGATAGACGATATACACCTGACGCCCTTTGGCGATCTCTTGCCGTATAAAGCCAAAAACCTTGAGCCGATTGTTGTCAAAGCGATGAACTGTTTTAATGGGTTTGCGTCCCGGGGGCAGGGTGTCGATCACGCTTATGTCTAAATCACCATAAAGACTCATCGCTAAGGTTCTGGGTATAGGGGTAGCGGTCATCACGAGCACGTTTGGCGGGAACTCATTTTTATGCCATAATTTACTGCGCTGTGCCACCCCAAATCGATGCTGCTCGTCGATTATTGCGAGTCCTAAATTCTTAAAAACAACCCTATTTTCCAGTAGGGCATGGGTTCCTACTAATATTTGGAGCTCTCCACTTTTTAAGGCTTCTAAAAGCGGTTTTCTTTCTGAAGCTTTAGTTGAACCAGTTAATAGTGAAATACTGATATTCAGTTTTTTACAATATTCAAGCAATCCATTGTAGTGTTGGACTGACAAAATTTCAGTCGGGGCTAAAATACAGGCCTGAAATCCGTTGTCTAGGGCCAAAAGTACACTCATAAAAGCCACGATTGTTTTGCCTGAACCGACATCGCCTTGAAGCAGCCGATTCATTTGTGCACCGGCCCCTAAATCTTGCCGAATTTCTTTGATTACACGCTTCTGGGCTGGTGTTAATTTAAAGGGGAGATGCTGTTCAAAAAACGTATTAAAAAGCGTCCCTACTTGGGTAAATTGATAGCCTTTAATTTTCTTTTTATGGATCAGGTTTTTACGCAAGAGCTGTAGTTGAATAAAAAACAACTCCTCGAATTTTAATCTAAATTGAGCTCTGGCTAGGGCATTGTGATCGGTAGGAAAATGAATTTGCATGAGCGCCTGCCGCTGATCCATGAGTTTAAGTCGCGATATAAGGTGCTCTGGTAAAGGATCTAGGCTGGGCCCTAGGTGCTCTTGAATGAGTTGGGCGGTAAGCTGATTCATCAGGCGATTACTCACACCGCTTTTACTTAATTTTTCTGTGGAGGGATACAGCGGCTGCAGCGCAGTGCGCAGTTGCTGCTGGTGCTCGGACTGCAGTTCTAGTTCAGGGTGGGCCATCGAAAACTGACCCTTGAATTGGGTCAATCGGCCGAAGGCTACCAGCGGAACCCCTGTTTTAAGCGATTGTTTGATCCATTTATGCCCCCGAAACCAGACCAGCTCCATGCTGCCGGTATCATCACTAAACTCAGCTACCAGGCGCTTGCCTCGCTTTTGATCCACTAAACTTACATGGGTGATGGTCCCGATTATTTGTACTTCAGCTCCAGTATTGACCAGTTGTCCAATTTTGTGATATTGGGTGCGGTCGATATAGCGGTTAGGGAAAAGATGTAGAAGGTCTTGAAAGGTGTTGATGGAGAGTTCTTGGCGCAGCAGAGTGGCGCGTCCTGGACCGACGCCTTTGAGATATTCTATGGGGGTTTGTAGGACATTGCTGCTCATTAGCCGCTATTTACCATATTTGGGCGACCTCGGCCTTGAGATAGTCCAGGGCCAGAGTCATATCATCAACTTCTTTTTCGCTTTGCGCCACTAGGGCAGTGCGTAAAGCACTGACCTCGGGCCAATCTTTTTGGCCTGCTGCGCGTAACTTTAAAATAGTTTTGTTTTTGGCCAGCACTATAAGATCCCAACATTCTGTACTAAGATATATTTGCTGACTCACATTATGATCAAATTCTTGCTCTATGCTTTGGATCAGGCTCTGAATGTACGCTTGGGTCTCTTGGACTCTAGGCGTGTGGCGCAATACTAGCTTACTCAGGGCATTGCGCGATAAAAACAAGGTAAGGCGCTCGTAGGCCTGAAGGCGTGAACCTAAGGCTTCTTTGGCCTGTAAACGACGCAATTCAAAATGACGTTTTTTCTGTTCTTGCGCAGCTTGATGTTTCATGACATAGAGCGCCCCAAGGGCCACGAGCAGTCCTGGCACTAGGTAAAGCAAAAGATCCAAAACTTCTTTCATAAGTTTCTGATATTCAAAATTTTTTGTTTATTTAATGAGACCGTCTATCCTGGCTTTTTAATGGCTCAAGCCCAGGCTTTCAAGCCTAAACAATACCGCTGTTGTGGCCTCGGTTAATTGTGATTCAAATAATCCAATGCTACCTGAGTCATCGCCTTTACCCCGAGGGCCATTCCGGAATCTTCTACCTTAAAATCAGGAGTGTGGTGCGGAAAAGGCTCTTTATTGCCTGGTTCCATACCGCCTAGAAAGAAGAAAAATCCAGGAACAATTTCTTGGTAATAAGAGAAATCTTCACCACCCGTCGAGGCTATTGTGGTTTGAACGTTTTCCTTTCCGGCCACTGCCTCCAAAGAAGGCACCATTTGAGCCGTTAAATCTGGGTCGTTAAAGGTCACCACGGTATTGTTTTGCCACTCGATCTCCGCACTTCCGTTATAAGCTTTGGCGATATCTCGAGCCATTTCATTCATTCTACGCATGATTAGCGCGCGCATCTCTGGATTTAAGGTGCGTACAGTCCCAATCAGCTCGGCAGTCTCCGGAATGATGTTAAAACGCACTCCAGCAGAAATCTTACCCACAGTAATCACGGCAGCTTCCTCAACTAGTGGCGATTCACGCGATTCGCGCGGATCGTCTCTGTCGGCGCCGACGAGGCCTAGCGCGACCGTCGCGGCAAGCGGCGCCGCCCACGCCGGCGTGCGGCTGCGCAGCAGGACCTCGCCGTAAAGGAGGAACATCACCACGTCCACGCTCGCGAGCCCGTCCCCGGCCGCGGTTAGGGGGACCGTCGAGTGGTACACCCTCGCGAGCTCCCGCCCGTCGGCGTCGAGGACCGAGCTGAACCCGGGCAGGAGGAGACTCGGCGGGAACGGACCGTCCGTGAGCAGCCCGGGGTGGCACCGCGACAGCTTGATCGCCGTCATCAGGCTGTCGTCCTCGTCCCGCGACACAACCACCACGTCCACGCGGTCGCACCCCGACCGCGAGCCGGCCCCCAGCATCCCCGCGAGCTC
>JALRAI010000064.1 GCA_023258055.1 Flavobacteriaceae bacterium
CGGCTCGATTCAAGGTTAAACTGGGCTTCAAACCAGGGCTCGCCCGTATGATCTAGTGCGCTCCAAAATAAATTTTCTGAGTTTTCTAGGTACTCAATATGAAAATCTTGGCCCAATCTAGTGGGTATGGCTAGGGCTAAGGCGCCGTCAAGCACCGCGTATTCACCTGTGAGTAATAGCTTTCCGTTTTTATGAAGTTTAGTTCCCATTTGCGCTGTATGACGCCACAAAATCAGCCACACTTCGCGCCGATATAGTATTGTTTTTAAAGTGTTCTACCGCAGCTATTTTCGTAGGCTCATCTGCATTGTTTTGACTCAGTAGATTCAAAAGATGCATTTTCATATGTCCTTTCTGGATTCCGGTAGTGACCAAAGAGCGCACGGCCGCAAAATTTTGTGCCAGTCCAGCTGCAGCCACAATCTTCATGAGCTCTTCTGCTGAAGGCTCTTGCAAAATGGACATAGCGACACCAACCATAGGGTGCAGTTTAGTCAAGCCGCCGACTGTGCCCAGGGCCAAGGGCAGATCCATTGAAAATTCGAAGTTACCTTGGGTGATTTTGGCCCGGGACAGGCTTCTGTATTGACCGTCTCTGCAGGCATAAGCGTGAATGCCTGCTTCCACGGCTCTGAAGTCATTTCCTGTAGCCAGAACCACTGCGTCGACCCCATTCATAATGCCTTTGTTATGGGTTACCGCCCGTTTTGGGTTCGTTCGTGCGATATCCACCGCGCGCACAAATTTCTGAGCAAATTCTTCACCACTCAGCCCGGCTTGGGCCAGACTCGATTGCGGACAACTCACTGATACACGCACCAAGCATTCGGGCACGTAATTAGACAGTATACTCATGACCACCTCTGGAAGATCTTCGCTTTTAAAGCCGTCAAATTTAGCTGCTAAGTCATTAAATGATTGTGCAATGGATTCAAGGCATGAATTGATGTAGTTCGCGCCCATGGCATCGGCGGTTTTAAAACGCGCGTCTAGGTAAAAATACCCCTTTAATGAAGCCGATTCATCGATTAATGTCAAATCCATAAGGCCACCGCCTCGGCTTTTCATACCGGCAGAAAGGGCATCAACGCTGCTTGTCAATTGGGTCTTATGCTCAGTAAAAAAACGTTGTAATACAGAGGGTTCTCCTGAATAATTGAGATGTATTTGACCGCTTTTGATATTGCTGATTACCCTGGTTTGAAACCCACCACGATCCAGCCAAAATTTTGCCGCATTACTCGCCGCTGCCACAACAGAGCTCTCTTCGATGACCATAGGTATGGCATAAAGCGCTTGATCAATTTTGAAATTAGGGGCAATGGCAAAAGGCAGATAGAAGTTTGAGAGCGGGTTTTCGATAAACTCATCATGGCGTTTTTGACGCTCATCATCACTGTGCCAATAAACACTTAGAAGGTTTACAGCCTCAGGCTTGTCCTTTAGAAATGATTGGGATAACCAATTAATTTTTTCCTTTTTGGAAAGTTTAGAAAAGCCATTAATGGTTTTATTGTCCATACTCACGCCGCTTTAGGGGCAAATATAAGGCTTTTGTAAGGCATTAGTAGTGCTTTTAGTCGGTTAGCAGGAGCAAAATTTATTCAAAAAGCCTTATATTTCAAATCAATTTGAAACGACCTATATCTTCAAAATGATGCGAGGCAATTTGAGGGCTTTATTAGCCGTTGTGATTGGTGTTTGGTGTGCAAGTCTATTTGCCCAAGACCGTTCCCTAACCCTTACCGAAATTTGGAATGGACAGTTTTCTCCTAAGGGACTTCAGTCCATTAGAAGCATGGCTGATGGCGGACATTTTACAGTCCTTGAACGCAGTTCTGTCTCAAAATCTATGGAAATCAACAAATATGATTATACTTCAGGTCAGAAGCTGGAGGTCATCTTCAGTAGTGCGGATTTTCCAGAGCTCGAAGGGGTTTTTGAATATGAGCTCAGTGCTGATGAACAAAAGATTTTAATCAAAACCCAGCGCAGAGCCCAGTACAGGCACTCTTATTTTGCACAACATTATCTCTATGATTTATCCTCAAAATCCTTAACTAAAGTTTTAGGGCCAGATCTTCAGGAAGTTAGTTTTAGTCCTGAGGGTAGATTTTTGAGTTTTGTGCGAGACAATAATTTATTTTATTGGGTTATTTCAGAGCAAAAATTGGTTCAGGTCACCTTTGACGGTAAGCAAAATCACATCATTAACGGTTTGACCGACTGGGTATACGAAGAAGAGTTTGGCTTTGTTCAGGCTTATCAGTGGAGCCGAGATGGGGACTACTTGGCGTTTTTGCGCTTTGACGAAACCCATGTACCTGAATTTTCAATGGATGTTTATGGTCAGGGATTATACCCGACTCAAAGTGTCTTTAAGTACCCAAAGGCTGGTGAGCAAAATGCTGAGGTCTCTTTGCATGTCTACAATTTAAGCACAGGGCAAACCTCAGACATTGATTTATCACAGTGGCCTTATGAGTATATACCGCGCATTAAATGGACGAAAAATAACAATCAACTCAGTGTTCAGCTGCTCAACAGAGCCCAAAATCAGCTCGTATTGCTGCAGGTGGACATGCGTGAAATTAACACTAGGGTTTTATTAAAGGAGCGTGATGAGGCTTATGTGGATATTCATGATGATTTGACCTTTTTGAACGACAACAGTTTTATTTGGCCCAGTGAGCAAGATGGGTGGCGCCATTTATACCACTATAATGCTCAAGGTGAGTTAATTCGCCAATTGACCCAGGGCAGTTATGACGTGACAGCTTTTTACGGCTTTAATCCTAGAATCGGGAGACTCTATTTTCAGGCCTCGAAGCGAGGGAGCATGTACAGAGATATTTACTCCATGAATATTTCAGGCACCAATACCGTGCGCCTCTCTCAAGATAAAGGAAGCAACAGCGCCGATTTTAGTGCTGATTTTAGTCATTTTATACAGAATCACTCATCGAGTCAGACTCCGAATCGATATACGCTGCACTCCGGCTTAGAGGGCACACAATTAAGAGTTTTAGAGGATAACGCGGCTTTGGGCAATCTGTTAGAGCAGTACGTCCTGAACCCAAAGACCTTTGACAGTATTTACATTAACGGAAACTGGCTCAATACCTATACCATAAAACCTCGGGTGATAGACACCACAAGAAAATATCCTGTTTTGATGTATCAGTACAGTGGCCCAGGGTCTCAGCAAGTGGTCGATCGCTGGAATGGTGCTAACGATTATTGGCATCAGTATTTGGTCAATCAAGGCATGATTGTGGTCTGTGTCGATGGCCGTGGTACAGGGGGCAAAGGGCGTGATTTTAAAAAAATCACTCAAGGAAAATTGGGATTATACGAGGTAGAAGATCAAATTGCAGCCGCGCAGTATGTTGCGCGTTGGCCTGAAGTTGACCCAGAGAAAATCGGTATATGGGGTTGGAGTTACGGGGGTTTTATGTCGGCAAATTGCCTGTTCCAAAGTCAAGGAGTTTTCTCTATGGCCATTGCTGTAGCTCCTGTGACCTCATGGCGATTTTATGATTCAATTTACACCGAACGGTATATGGGGCTGCCTGAGGAAAATGCTCAGGGTTATGATGCCTATGCTCCACTAGATCACGTTACAAAGATGACCGGCGAATTACTTCTGATCCATGGCACAGCAGACGACAATGTACATGTTCAGAATTCTATGCGCCTAATCGATGCGCTTGTAAAGGCAAATAAGCCATTTGATTGGCTGATTTATCCGGACAAGAATCACGGCATCTATGGCGGTTATACCCGACATCATTTGTATCGAAAAATGACTGATTTTGTAGAGAAAAACTTATTAAACAATCGATAAACTAAATAAACTGATATGACAACATCAACCACACCCAAAGAATTTTTTGGCCATCCTCGAGGGCTTTTTGTGCTCTTTTTCACAGAGATGTGGGAGCGCTTTTCCTATTACGGGATGCGCGCCATTCTCGTGTTGTACCTCGTTTCTCAAACAGATGCTGCTAATGCTGGTCTGGGTTGGGCAAATGACAGCGCTTTGGCGCTTTATGGCTGGTACACCATGCTGGTTTACGTGGCATCGATTCCAGGAGGCTGGTTGGCGGATAAAATGTTCGGACAAAAGAAGTCAGTACTTTACGGAGGTATTCTTTTGGTATTGGGACACAGTATCTTGGCGGTGGAACAAATGTGGGCCTTTTATACAGGCTTATCACTGATCATTGCTGGTGTGGGAATGTTGAAACCCAATATCTCAACTATGGTTGGGGGCTTGTATAAACCAGGGGATATTCGTCGCGACAAAGGATTTACAATTTTTTATATCGGCATTAATTTAGGCGCTTTTTTATCGAGTCTTATCGTGGGTTATGTCGGTGAAGTAATGGGCTGGCATTATGGTTTCGGCCTTGCAGGTATTGGAATGACCCTTGGATTAATTCAGTATGTGCTCGGACAAAAGTATCTGAAAGATGTCGGTAACTTTTTAGGCAGCAGTACAGATGAGGCCGAGATTCAGGCGATGAATCGCCCACTGACCAAAATTGAAAAGGACCGAATCGTTGTCCTGTTTTTATCGTTTTTCCTGGTCATCGTTTTTTGGGGCGCCTTTGAGCAGGCTGGAGGCTTGATGAATATTTACGCTATGGAAAATACCAATCGTATGCTTTTTGGACTTGAAGTACCTGCCTCTTGGTTTCAGTCTTTAAATGCGATGTTCATTATTTTCCTCGGGACATCTGTTGCCGCCTATTGGGCTAAGCGCAAATTACGCGGTAAACTTTCGACCTCACTTTTCAAAATGATTATCGGACTGATCATTATGGGTACAGGGTTTTTCTTTATGTCTGCAGCCTCGACTCAGTTTGAGACCACTGGGTCTTCAGCCATGTATTGGTTGGTTTTGGCCTATTTATTCCACACAGTGGGTGAGCTTTGTATTTCTCCAGTAGCCCTATCGTATATCACAAAATTAGCACCCTTAAAATACGCTTCGCTCATGATGGGGGTTTATTTTGCTATGACGGGATTTGGCAATAAGCTTGCCGGATTGCTTGGTGAGTCTGCCTCGACCTATGGCGAGTTTACTATTTTTACTGGAATTGCTCTTTTTTGTGTGGCCTTTGGTATGATAGTGCTTCTATTTAGAAAGAAATTAGAAGTCTTGACCCATGGAATCGAGGACACCGAACATTAAACCTTTGACAACCGATAAATAATGACTAGCATGAACACCGATATCGAAAACTTATTTAAAGACAAAGTTCTGGGACATCCCGCGGGACTTTTTGTATTGTTTTTTACCGAAATGTGGGAACGATTTTCTTACTATGGAATGCGCTCCTTATTGGTTATGTTTTTTACGGCCTCCTTACTCGATCAAGGTTGGGGATGGCCACGTGAATATGCCTTTGCTATTTTTGGGACATATACCTCGTTGGTTTATTTGGCTACACTGCTGGGGGGTTATATTTCAGATAAAAAAATTGGGTTCAGATATGCCATTCTCATAGGTGCTTTACTCATGACCCTAGGGCATGCCTGTATGGCCCTAGAAACGGAGTTTTTTATTTATTCTGGACTTGTTTTATTGGTTTTTGGAACGGGTTTCTTTAAGCCAAATATGACTTCAATTATTTCGGCCATGTACGCGAGTCGCCCCGAGAAAAAAGATGGTGCTTATACCATCTTCTATATGGGGGTAAATGCTGGGGCATTTTTAGGAATCTTGCTCTGTGGTTATATGGGCGAGCAAGTGGGCTGGTCCTGGGGCTTTGGACTTGCGGGAATTTTTATGCTTTTTGGCTTGCTACAATTTTGGTTGGCTCAAGATATTTTTGGGAGTATCGGACTTAAGCCCAAAAAAGTGGACAACGAAACTGAGTTAGGACCAGATGAACCTAAACTCAATCCCTTTACCAATCTTCAATTGGTGATTATTGCTTTGGCTTCAATTATTGGGCTGGCCTGGATGATTAATGATCCTGTGGCAAAAATTTCCGAAGGCGCTTACAATCTATTTGATTTTAGTGTCGCTGGCTTAGGGGGATCTTCCTTCATGATTCTTTTGGCTTTAATCCTTTTTATCGTGCTTTTGGCCATAAGATTGCCACGCTATGATAAAATCACCATGGATCGCATGTTAGCGGTTATGTTTTTTGCATTTATTACCATTTTCTTCTGGGCGATTTTTGAGCAGGCCCCGAGTTCGCTGACCATTTTTGCGCGCGATTACACCGATCGCATGCTCGAGGGAAATTCTGCTTTAATCTTTAAGGTTGTAGATGCTTTGGTGACCATAGTGCCGCTGGCGGTTATTACCTGGGTGCTTCTAAAGCTTTTTGGTAAAATATTTACCCAATACAAGTGGTCGAATATCATACTCGGGCTAAGTTTTGTCATTATTTGGGCCATTGCACTTTATCGATTGAACGATAAATTCAGTCAAGACGTGGCTGAGATCGATGCCTCTTGGTTTGGTATTTTGAATTCCTTGTTTATTATCACATTTGCGCCTTTATTCTCGCGCTGGTGGGAGAGTAAATACAATCCAAGTGCCAACATGAAATACGCCATAGGGATGTTCTTGCTGGGTCTTGGAATGGCCTGCGTCGCTGTTGGGGCCTCTGACATTCCTGTTGGGGCAGAAACAGCCTCAGTGAGCATTATTTGGCTCATTTTAGTCTATTTTTTCCATACCATGGGAGAGCTTTGCGTTTCACCAGTGGCTTTGTCCTATGTGAGTAAACTAGTGCCGGGTCGAATGATTGCTATAATGTTTGGCGTTTGGTATTTGGCTGTAGCCATTGGTATGAAACTTGCAGGAGTATTTGGTGAGGCCTCTGAAGAAATAGCCCAAACACAAGGTTTGAGTTCTTTCTTTTGGATGTTGACTTTTGTGGCCGTGGGCTTGGCTGTTTTCTCAGCATTAATGTACCCGGTAATTAGAAAACTAATGCACGGAGTGCGTTAACTAAACTGGTTTAAAAGGGCCGGTATTTATGGCTATAGTGGGATGAAATTTAGGTTAATCATACTGTTTTTATTTGTGTTTACAGGGCCGATGGTTCTGGCTCAAGAGATTCAATGGATGTCCATGAGCGAGGCTTTGGCAGCACAAAAAAAGCAACCTAAAAAGATCTTTATCGACGTGTATACAGTTTGGTGTGGGCCTTGTAAACTTTACGATCGCAATACTTTTAGTAACCCTCAAGTAGCGGGGTTTATTAACGAGCACTTTTATCCTGTGAAATTTAATGGAGAAGGAGATGAAACCATCGTCTACAAGGGTAAAACTTACGATAATCCGAAATACAACCCCGCCAAGGCCAAACGGCGTAATTCAGTTCATGAATTCACGAATTATTTGGGAATCACCGCTTACCCAACCGTCGTTTTTATGGATGAAACTGCGGGCCTAATAAAAAGCGTACGGGGCTATAGAACGGCCCCACAGCTGGAACTGTTTTTGAGATTTTTCGGCACGGATCTTTGGAAAGATATCCGTACCCAAGAGGCCTATGATCGTTATGTGGCAAATTTCAAACCCAGTTTTCAGTGATGGTTTGTGGCAGGCAAAGATTTGAAAAGAAACCATGCATCATAGGACTCATCCTAGTTATTTGCTTGTGGGCGCTTCCCGCTCAGGCCCAGATTAAATGGATGAGTATGAATGAGGCACTGGCCGCTCAGGGGCAAAAGCCTAAAAAGATTTTCATGGATGTTTACACCGATTGGTGTGGTCCCTGCAAAATGCTCGATAAAAACACCTTTACCAACAAGCGTCTGATACGATTTATCAATAAAAATTACTATGCCGTTAAATTCGATGGTGAAGGGACTGAGCACATTACTTATAAGGATTTTACTTACACTAACCCCAATCATCAACCCGAGCGCAAAGGCCGCAACGCTCAGCACTTTTTTGCCGATGCCCTGCGCATTAACGCTTATCCAAGTTTGGTGTTTTTTGATGAAAATGGGGAATTGATTCAAGCGCTCCCCGGTTATAAAACAGCCCAGGAACTAGAGATTTTTCTTAAGATGGTTGCCTCAGACGACTACAAAGAGATCACCACTGAACAGGCTTGGGCGGACTATCAAAAGGCTTTTAAAGGTACGTTTTAAACTGGAGTCCATCAGTTTCAATAGCCCCTTTGGTATAGGTGTCTAAAAAATGTTGATCGAATGTGTTGGCCCGTTTGCGCCATAAATCAACAAGGTACTTTGCATTTGAACCATCGGCTAAGATCATGCAGGGTGCGAGATCATTGATAAGGGATTCCATGTGAATATTGGCATTATTGGTCAGTATAATGATCCCATGTCTTAGGGCAGGATAAATGCCCTGGGCATCAATAACCACTACTGGAACGCCATCGAAGCTAAAAACTGGAGGAAGGCTTTTTGTCCCGATTAATTCAACCATGTGGTGTTTAGACCATTCACTTAAGACTCGTTTATTTGGGTTTTGACCGTTTAAAAGGGCTATATGGCCTTTTGGGGTGTGTGCGATTATTACCGTGCTTTTATAGCGATGTAGGAGGGTGAATTCGGGGAATTTTTCCTTTTTAAACGTGCTATGAATTATTTGGCCCAAGAGCACGCCGCACAAAAGGTAGGGCAGCAAAAGGTTTAAAATACGCCTATGAGATATCCACGGATGCTGTAGACTCCACCAAAGAAAAAGGGCGATCAAATAATAAGCCGCCACAAGTCCCCACAAGAGATTCAAGTCCTTTAAAAGCAAATGATCGTACTCTGCAATCCAACCAATAATCCATAAAATTAATTGCAGCAATTGGTCCCAAACCTGCCAAATCAGCTCCGGAATAGGAAGGATAAGACACCCTATGCTGATCACGAGACCAAGGGTCAAAAGTGGTGTCACCATGGGTAGAACTAGGAGATTACTCAGCCAAAACAAGAGGGGAAACTGACTAAAATAAAACACAGATAAGGGGCCTACCCCTATTTGTGCAGCAATGCCTACGACACTGAGCTCGGTAAAATAGCGGTAAATTTTATTTTTGGGGTACCCTATTTTTTGGCATTGAGCAGGAATATAGGTCAAAGCCAATACAGCCGTAAAACTCAATTGAAAGCCCACCGAAAAAAGCCAGTAAGGCGCCCACCACAATAGCAGCACATAGGTCAACAGCACGCTGTTGCTCCCAGACATTGGTCGCCGAATAATTTGTCCCAATTGCCAGAGGCTAAACATGCAAACTGCTCGGGTAATTGAGGGGCTAAGACCACAGATTAGGGCATAACTCCATAGGGCCACTAATACTAAAACCGGATAAATTTTGTCTCCAAAAGGCAAAGACTTAAACCCACGAAGTGCCCATTGCAGCAGTAAAACCAGTAGTCCTACATGAAGCCCAGATAGGGCTAAAATGTGCAAGGCACCCGCCGCAGCAAACTCTGATTTTATTTCCGCCGTCAGATCTTCGGTTTGACCCAGAATCATGGCCAAAGCCAGGGCCTTTGCCTCATGTGAGATTGGGGCCTCACGCCAATATTTCGCTAAATAAGTATTAATGCTCTTGGCTTTTGCCCGAAGGCTCAGAGGGTGTTGTTCCCAGCAATAGACTTGGTCCAACTTTAATGCTACAGAGTGCTGAATTCCTTGACTGTGATAATAGGTCTTTTGATTAAATCCTCCTGGGTTAGGCCCCGATTTTATTTCCATCGGGATTGCATTGGTCCAAAGTGTTTTATCAGGACCCAAATGAGGGATTAACAGGGAATCGCGCGTGTGTATTAACACGCTCAAAGGGCTATTTATCCCAGGACAGTGCAATTTGGCGAGATATCGTCTGGAGATCCCCCAAGGTTTTAACTCGTGTTTTAATTCCAGTGCATTCAGTCCATAGGAAGCGTTATCAAGCCGATATAGCGCTAAATCCGAGTTGTTTTGAAATGCTTTTGGAAATTGATGGGTATAATGTAAGGCGCCTAGACCAATCCACAGGGTGAAAAACCATAGGCGATTAAACCACCAAAGCTGCTTATTGACTCGAAAAATAAGCAGATAGCTGAGGGTAAAAAGGAGGGCGATATAAAAATAAATAACATCGCCATGAGGTAGCATAACGCCAGAGTAATGGCCAAATAGGATGCCTAAGCTGAGCCCTAGGGCAATTTCGAAAAGACGGATGTTAAGGGGTTGAGGCACGCTCCCTAAGTGTTGATGTAGGGAGTTGAACTAAAGCTAAGAATTTAGAGAAGACGACGTGCAAAAACGAAGTGCTTTTTCCAATATTCATCTTGCAATTTAGAAATCGTCACCCCAGTTGAGGTGCCGGCGTGAATAAAAAGCGTTTCATTTTTTTTATTCTGGGTGAT
>JALRAI010000065.1 GCA_023258055.1 Flavobacteriaceae bacterium
GGTCGAGCGGTGCCTTGAACGTGAGCGCGGTCCACAGCTGCGCCAGGCCCGCCATGAGCACCGGGGCCGCCACGAGCAGGATCGGCTGCGCGCCGCCGAGCATGCGGCGGGCCGCGAACGCCACTGCGACGCTGCCGGCGGCGGCCGCGCCGATCGCCTGCCCCTTGAGGCCGGTGCGCACGCAGAACCACAGCGCGACGACGCAGATCACGCCCGACAGCATCCCGCGCATCGCGTCCGCGTTGAGCGCCTCGGATGCGAACGAGGCCTTCGCCGAGCGCGCCGGCATGTCGAGCAGCGGTCCCGACGCGCGGAACACGCACGCCGATGCCGCCGCGGCGACCGCGCCCCACGCCAGCGTCCAGCCCAGCGCAAAGCAAAATTTGCCCTTAGTGATGCCGAAATCGGCACGGCCCTATTTTTCACCTCTTTAGGCCTGGTAATATCGCTACCCATAGTCCCGCGCATCAATAAAAAATTCAGTGAAGGGCGCTCCACCCAAATGGGCATAATATTGCTCGCCATGGCTTTTAACCTTCCTTTAATGGCCACGAGCTACCTGGGACTTTGCGCGAGTTTGTTGGTGATAGGGATCTTATCGGGATTTACCGACATCTCCATGAATGCCGTAGTCTCCTTGACTGAAGAAAGGGATGGACAAAACTTCATGTCTGCCGCTCATGGGTTTTTTAGTTTAGGTGGCTTTATTGGGGGTGGCATCGGCAGTCTGGTTATCGCTCAGCATCTCAACCCTGTGTGGCATATGGCCGTGATCACGGGCTCAGTGATTATCAGCAACCTGATCCTGTCCAAGCATTATTTAGGGATGAAAGACCAAACCTATTTAACAGCGGATTCAACAACGGCTAAACCAAAGCCCTTTCAAAAGATTTTACCGGTTATCGGTCTATCTATGGCCGCATTTATTGTCATGATGAATGAAGGCGCCGTCGAGCATTGGAGTACGCTTTTTTTGTTTGAAGTGGTTCGACTCAGTGAAAATACCGCTGCCCTGGGCTTTGTAATGTTTTCACTGACCATGACCTTGGGTCGATTTTTAGGAGATGGGGTCAGCCAAAAAGTAGGGTCGGTCAAAACCCTGGCCTATGGATTTATTGTTGCAATTTTCAGTTATTGTTTGATATTATCTAGCGAAAAAATAACGAGTGTCCTCGGTTTTGCGCTGCTAGGATTTGGGCTTTCGGTGATCGTGCCGGAACTGGTTCGTCTGGCCGGCAAAAACAAAAAAATCAATGCCTCCGAGGCCATTGCTTCGGTCAGCGGCATAGGCTATGTGGGCTTTTTAACAGGCCCCATAATTTTAGGTTATCTCGCAGATTGGACCAGCCTGACCAGCAGTTATGTGTTCTTGGGAATGAGTGCTTTAGCAGGATTAAGCATTACCCTGACCATCATTAAAAGGCGATACGGTGGTAAAATATCCTAGAGATAAAACTTAAAATTGCTATTGATTAATTTCCTTATTAAATTAGTGCTCAAAAAGCGCTATGATTGCAAGAACTAATGTAGAGGAACGCTTGAAAAAGCACCGTGCACAGCAGATTACAGAGGCTAATCTTTTGGCCGAAATCAAAAATATCTTTGACCGCGAAGAAAAAAAAGATCAGGCGATTTTAAGTCGCCTCCATGAAGAGTCACAAGCAGAATACAACGCCTTCAACCTAGATTTACTAGACACTGATCGCATCTTTCACCTGGATCACATCAAAGCAATTTGCATCGATTATCGCCTTCGGTTTTTAGACAGTAAATTGTTTAAAGGCGCGCTGCCTTATGAGGCGATCAGCAAAATCAAAGCCCTTGAAAAGGAGCATGACCTCCGTCTGGATGGATTCAAAATCATGGCTCCCAGCAAATTATTCAAGCTCGAAAACGCGGATGACCCATTACTTTTTGCGCCCATTGGAAACGGTTATTATTACCTCATACATAAATGGGGCAATGACCTGAGCCCTTTTAGAAAACTCGCGGTACTGCCGCTGCGAAATTTTGAAAACCTCATGGTCCTGACTGCGCTTGTTAGTTTAATTGCTTCTTTCTTTGTGCCCAATGGACTATTGAGCCTTAAAACCACAGGAGTCCAATTTTTTCTGATTTTTCTCTTTATGTTCAAATCAGTAGCAGCTGTAGTGTTGTACTATGGTTTTGCCTCGGGCAAGAATTTCAATACGGCCATTTGGGATAGTAAATACTACAATACCTTGTGACGCCTTCTGCGCAGACTGTTATTGACGCTATCCGGGCTGCATCAGACCCCAAGCGCGCACAAAAATCAATGCGATTCTTTAAAACGGGCCCCGGACAATACGCCGAGGGGGATGTCTTTTGGGGGTTAAGCAATCCTCAAGCACGCGCTATAGCCAAACAATATACGGGGCTGAATCGCCAGAACTTGGCTTTACTCCTAGAACACATTGTCCATGAAGTGCGTCTTGTAGCCCTTGTAATTCTGGTGAATCAATATAAAAAAGCCAAAACCCAACAGGGCAAGAAGGCCGTCTTTGAGTTTTACATCGCCCACTTTAACCGCGTTAATAATTGGGATTTAGTCGACATTAGCACGCATCATATTGTCGGGGATTACTGCTATCATTTTCCGTCAAACTTAATGAGTCAATGGATCGAAAGCGCTCATTTGTGGACCCGACGTATCGCCGTGGTCGCCTGTTTGTATTTCATCAGGAAAAATAGTTTTGAGCAGATTCTTGATTATTGTGTTCGGCTTAAAAAAGATCCTGAGCCCTTAATGCACAAAGCTTGTGGCTGGATGCTGCGCGAAGTCGGCAAAAAAGACATAGATACTTTGCGTAAATTTCTAGAATTATGGGGCAAAGACCTGCCTAGGGTCACCTTGCGCTATGCCATAGAACGTTTCCCAGAACCCGAGCGTTTAGCTATGCTTCGGCAAACCCGTCTACCATAATCTACAGGGGGCACAAGCCCCTTTGTGTAACCTAAGTTACCCCTGAGGCCATAATATTTCTTTATTTTTGATGGTTTATATATTAATCGAATTGTAATGATGGAATTTTTACTTGAGCCTTGGCCTTGGTATGTGGCGGGACCCCTGATTTCATTGGTGATGTTTGCGCTGATTATCGGCGGCAAAACCTTTGGGGTTTCTTCAAACCTCAGGACCATTTGCTCGGCTTGCGGCGCAGGCAAAATCAGTGGTTTTTTTGATTTTAACTGGAAGGCACAGACCTGGAATCTGATTTTCATTTTGGGCACCCTGATTGGGGGATACATAGCCCAGAATCATTTGTCAAATGATAACAGTATTGCTCTGGCCAGCGATACGGTCACTGAGTTAAAGAATATTGGCATCACTACAGAAAACCAGGGCTATGTCCCGAGTGAACTTTTTGATCTAAGCAACAACGAAAATGTACTTCTTGCTGTTTTATTGCTTTCAATCGGCGGATTTTTAGTTGGTTTTGGGACGCGTTACGCTGGTGGATGTACTTCAGGTCATGCGATCACAGGACTGAGTCAATTACAAGTCGGTTCCCTCATCGCGGTGATTGGCTTTTTCATCGGCGGACTCTTTATCACTCATTTTATTTTACCCTTAATTTTCTAATCATGAAGAAGCTGTATTTTTTATTCTGGGGTATCATATTTGGGATTGTCTTGATCAAATCCGAAGTCGCCTCATGGTTTAGAATTTATGAAATGTTCCAATTTGATTCATTTCATATGTATGGAGTTATTGGAACTGCGGTAATCTCGGGCATCATACTTACTCAATTGCTTAAAAGAATGCGTGTTAAGTCCATTGACGATAAAGAGCTCGTGTTTCAAGACAAAGATTTTTTGCCTAAGAAATATTTGATTGGCGGGACGATTTTTGGGTTAGGCTGGGCTTTGACAGGGGCTTGTCCTGGGCCTATGTTTGCCTTGTTTGGCGCGGGCTATTACTCAATTTTAATCGCCATAGTTTTTGCCATTTTGGGCACTCTGGCCTATGGCGTGTTAAAAGACAAACTCCCCCATTAATAAAGCATGCCTGAATAAAGGCTTACCAGCAGCCTTCTTTTAATTAGTGCTGAACTTGTAGATAGTCTTGTGTCGATAAGTCTCCCCTGGACTGAGAATTGCGCTCGGAAAATTCAGATGATTCGGCGCATCTGGAAAATTTTGAGTCTCCAAACAGAAGCCGGTTCTGCTTTTATAATGACCTCCTTGAGGGTTTGGATACTGGTCTTTCGGAAAATGGGCGGTATAGAACTGAACTCCCGAGTGAGTTGTAAAAACCTCCATATTTCGGCCACTCCCTGGGTGGGTGATTTGAGCAACTCTTCTCAATGAATGTCCAAAAGCCTCTGGCACGAAACAATGATCAAAACCGGATGCTGAATCCGATTGTTCCCTCAATTTATTGAGGTTTTCACCTATGGTGGTGGGTACACTAAAATCAAATGGTGTTCCCCCTACCGATGACCATTCTCCAAGAGGCAAGTTTTCGGAATCCACAGCTAAATAGAACGGCATCTCCAGATGAAGGGCGTGATCCAGTATTTCGCAATTAAAATCCCCTGACAAATTAAAATAGCTATGTTGGGTGAGATTTATGATCGTCGCCTTATCTGTTGTAGCATGATAATCAATGGACCATTGATTGTTCTGATCAAGGGTATAGGTTACTGTTACATTTAAATTACCCGGGTAGCCCTCCTGGGAGTCTTTACTCAAATAGCTTAGGATAAGGCGAGCTTCATGTTCAGTTTTTTCACTTTCAACAGTCCATATAGCCTTATTAAAACCATTAAAACCACCATGCAAATGGTGCGTGCCATCATTTCTTGAAAGGGTGTAGTAGTCATTTCCAAGGTAAAACGACGCATTTCTAATTCGATTGGCATAACGCCCAATAAGCGCCCCGAAGTACGGGCTGTTTTGTTCATAAGACTCAAAGTCTTCATACCCCAAAACCACATTAGCTAATTTCCCGTGGCGATTTGGTGTCAATAATCTGGTTATGATCCCACCGTAATTCAGGACTGATAATGAAACCCCATTTGTATTAGTTAGGGTGTACTCCTGGATTTTTTGTCCATTTTTGGACCGGCCAAAATTTCTACTTTGAATTTTCATCTTGAAGGATCCCTAAACCCACCCCTATAGCGATACCTACGGGAAGCCAAACGCCAATATTCTTTGTAATCACCCCTACTACAACTCCAGCGACTAATCCTATGGCTAGGAATTTTTCATTCAGTTTAAATTTCTTAGGTGTTTCCATAGCTCAAAGGTAAAAATTGTAAGTGGTTCCGTTCGATTTTTTTGTGGACCCAAAAAAATATTTGATGTAACCTTTGCTTCACATTGAAAAAATGTTACCTTTGCGTTACATTTTACCTTAAACCAATATAAAAATGAACGTAGAAATCATCATCCCCATCATCGGAATGCTCACCGGCATTATTATTCCCATCGCAGTCTTTATTTGGCAGTACAAAGACGCCCAAGGCAAACGTCAAACCGTACTAGAAATCTCCAAGCATTTAGGAGACACGGCTAAAATTGAAGAGTTATTGCGCATCTTCGAGGAGCGCAAAAAAGCCCCTGTCGATTACCGTAGAAATGGTGTAATCACCATCTTCGTAGGTCTTGGTTTATTTGCACTGGGTTATTTTGCCTTTGGCAGTATCCTCAAGGGCGTAGGTGCTTTGGTAGGACTTATAGGTATTGGCACGCTCATCGCCGGTTACCTTTACCCAAATACTGGAGAAGAATTAACTGATGCCGTAGAGGAATTTGAAAAGAAGTAATTATGGGTAAAAACCATGACAAACTTTTAAATAAACTTGAAGAACTCAGAAAGGCTGCAGGGCTTACCCAGCAAGAGCTATCTGTTCAGGCCGAGGTTTCTCGAAAAAGCATAAACGCCATCGAAAATGGCGTTTATGTGCCTTCTACAGTATTGGCTCTAAAAATCTCCAAAACTTTGAATTGCAGGGTAGAAGATATATTCGTTCTGCCCTGAATTCAAGTGCAATTATTGTTTTTATTGAAAAAGAAAGTCATTCAAAAAACACCTAAGTAGTGGAAAATAGTCGGAAATAGGGTATTTTAGATTTTGATCCCTATTTTTACAGGCCGAAATGAATTCAGGCAATTTATGCCGACTAGAACATTTGACTTTATTCCTAACTCATCTATTTTCCAATGAAAACAAGACTAAAAAATATTTTGACCTCGATCGCCGGAATTCTGACGATTATGCTGACTGTCCAAAGCTGCAAAAACGCCGGTAGTGGGATATCAGAGCAAGAAGTATTGCCTGGAATCATCCTAGAAAACATGGATACATTGGTCAGTCCTAAAGACGACTTTTACAATTACGTCAATGGAACTTGGCTAAAAACAAACACCATTCCAGACGACGAATCAAGATGGGGCGGTTTTGGCGTGTTGCGCAAATCAACCCGTCAAGACGTGTTGGATATATTATACACCTCAAAAGAGTTGGGCATATATCAAAGCGGCTCCGATCAGCACAAAGCCTTACTCTTGTTTGAGTCTGAGCTCGATACAGTAGCCCGAAACGAAGCTGGGGTATCCCCTCTGATGCCTCTATTGGAAAAAATTAACAGCATCCAAAGTCTTCAGGATATGCAAACCGTCTATGCGACGACCCTTGGGGTTAGCGCTCCCTTTACTGGGATTGGAGCGAATCCTGACCTTAGTGACAGCAGCATGAACACCGCCTGGGTTTATCCAGGAGGACTCGGTCTACAGCGTGATTATTATGTGGATCAAGACGAAAAAACAAAAGAAATACGCGGTCAATACGTGGATCATATGGCCCGTATGTTTGGGTTCATTAATTACTCTGAAGAGGATGCCCGTGCTGCAGCGGAAAAAATCTTAACCTTGGAAACCCAACTTGCCGAGCCCAGATTGGATAAGGTTGCCAGTAGAGACATCCGTAATTTTAATAATCCGACTTCTTTAGCGGAACTTCAAGAGATGGTCCCCTCTATTAATTGGCAAAAATTAATGGACGATATGGGTATCGAGAAAAAAGTAGACACACTACTTGTGATGCAGCCTGTTTACATGAAGGCCATGGATGAATTTTTGCAAAATACCCCTATTGAGGATATCAAGACCCTAATGACTTGGAGCACCCTAGACAATGCCGCAGGTTATTTAACCACCGAGATTGAAAAAGCAAACTGGGATTTCTACAGCAAAACCCTTCGTGGCGCGAAAAAAATGCGTTCGGCAGAAGAGCGTGCCCTAGGTACAGTCAATGGCCGCTTGGGTGAAGCAGTGGGTCAGCTTTATGTGGAAGCTAAATTCCCGCCAGAGGCCAAAGCCAAGGCAGAAAAAATGATCGCAAACGTGATTAAAGCCTTCCAAAATCGCATCGCTGTCTTAGACTGGATGGGAGAAGAAACCAAGGCCAAAGCCATTGAAAAACTAGAAAAATTCACGGTAAAAATTGCCTATCCTGACCAGTGGGAAGATTACGCCGAAGTCCAAATCAGTGAAGGAAACTCTTTTGCCGAAAATATGTTTGCCATTGGTGAGTGGGCCAGAAAAAAGAACATGGCTGAAATCAATGAGCCCGTGGATAAAACTGAGTGGGGCATGGCACCGCAAACCGTAAATGCCTACTTTAATCCTCTGAACAATGAAATCGTGTTTCCGGCGGCTATTTTGCAACCACCGTTTTATAACTACACTGCAGACGAAGCGGTTAATTACGGAGGTATCGGCGCGGTAATTGGCCATGAAATTTCTCACGCCTTTGACGATTCCGGTTCGCGTTTTGACGCCGATGGAAATGTCAATAACTGGTGGACTCCAGAAGATCTTGCCGAATTCGAAAAACGTGGTAAAGCACTTGCTGATCAATATTCCGCACTTGAAGTTTTGGACAGTGTTTACGTCAATGGTGCGTTCACTTTAGGCGAAAATATCGGAGATTTAGGGGGTATCCTAGGCGCCTACGACGGCTTACAATTGTATTTTGAAGAAAATGGACGCCCTGACTTGATTGATGGCTTTACTCCAGAACAGCGCTTTTTTATGTCATGGGCCACGGTTTGGAGAACCCTAGCACGTGAAGATGCCTTGCGCACTCAGATCAAAACTGATCCGCATTCTCCCGGACATATTCGCGCGACTCAACCCTTGAAAAATGTCGAAGCATTTTATCAAGCCTTTGATATTAAAGAAGGAGACCCAATGTTCTTACCTGTAGATCAAAGGGTCAGCATCTGGTAAACCTCAGCTTACTCAGTGCAAACCTTTACGCATTACTTTTTACACTTTGGCGCCCCACTCTGGGTCGCCATTGTGTTTTTTAGACCAAACTGGCTTAAGGTCTATCTCATTTTTTTGGCCACCATGATCGTGGATGTAGATCATCTTTTGGCCTCACCAATTTTTCAGGCGGATCGTTGTAGCATTAATTTTCACCCCTTACACACTTATTGGGCCATAGGGGGATATGTGATCATGCTATTTTTGCGCAAACCATGGAATCTCATCGGCCTTGGGCTTTGCATGCACATGCTTACAGATTTCATAGATTGCCTTTTCATGAGACTCTAGTCAAGGTGCAAGTTCAAGGAGATTAGCCTTAAGAAAAACTTTAGCAGCGTATTTGTTTTTTTCGTTAATTCGCAGGCCGAAATGAACACTCACCGAAACGTGAAAATTCATTATGGCTTAACCTACACTTTATGACCTTAAAAAAAGGACTCAGATTCCTTATCGTCTCTAAATGGGGCGACTCACTTGATCTTGCTTATCGACTAAAAAATGAAGAACACGAAGTCTTGATGTTCATTCAAGACCGTGATTCAAAAGAAATTGGCTACGGATTTGTACGTAAAACAAACCAGTGGCAAAAACATACGCACTGGGCCGATGTTATTGTTTTTGATTACACAGGTTTTGGCCCTCAAGCAGATGAACTGCGCAAACAAGGTAAATTAGTCTTTGGGGGTTCCAGCTACACAGATCAACTCGAACTCGATCGCAACTTCGGCCATCAAGAATTGATTAAGCACAAAATCAAAACGATTCCGGCGCAGGAATTCACAAACTTCCCTGAGGCCATTGATTACATTAAGGCCCATCCAGACTGTTATGTCATTAAGCCTTGTGGAGAAACACAGGAATACAAACAATTGCTGTTTGTGGGTAAGGACGATCAAGGCCATGATGTCATTAAAATGCTCGAGGCTTATCAAAAAACCTGGGGTGCGAACTTCGGTGCTTTTCAAATTCAACGCCGTGTAAAAGGTGTTGAGGTGGCCGTATCAGGCTTTTTTAACGGCAGCAAATTTCTTCGGCCCGTAAACGTCAGCTTTGAACATAAAAAATTATTTCCTAACGAATTAGGTGTTTCTACAGGAGAAATGGGCACCAGTATGTTTTGGACGGAAAAATCGCCCATCTTTGAGCGGACTTTGCTTAAAATGGAACAGACTCTCGCCGTAAATGGATTTATCGGACATATTGACATCAACACTATTGTCAATGGCAACGGCATTTATCCTTTGGAATTTACTTCCCGCTTTGGTTACCCCCAGGTCCATATTCAGCTCGAAAGCATTACAGAAAATTTTGGCCAAATGCTCTATAAAATAGCCCAAGGTCAAGATGTCAAACCGAAAGTCAAAAAAGGATTCCAAGTAGGCGCCTACATGGTGGTTCCGCCATTTCCGTTTGATGATAAAAAGAGCTTCGAGATTTTCTCTAAGGATTCTGTGGTCGTATTTAAAACCCCAAATCGCGAAGGGATTCACCCCATCCAAGTTAAAAACATTAATGGCCAGTGGCTGATCACCGGGAACTCAGGTATTGTATTGCTCATCGTAGGCACGGGAATGACCATGAAAGAAGCGCAAAAGAACATGTACAACCGCATCTCTAACGTCATTATCAACAACAGTTATTACCGCAATGATATCGGTAACAGGTGGGCAGAAGATTCTGACAAACTCCTCTCATGGGGCCTTCTTTAAGGCATCATATGACTATTAAAAAGCCATGATTAAGTTTAAAGAAGTCCTGAGCCCGACGGCTGAATTTTTTACTTTTCTGCCCGCAGATTGGCAGGATGAATTATTACCCCAGTGGCCTCGGCTTTCAAAATCAGCAAAGGTATATGGTCTTTATCTAGACAATGCTCTAGAAAGCCTAATCACCATGGGCATAATATTTTCTGAGGATTTACCACAGCTTACGCCATACGAAAATGGGATAAAAAATATGCTCAGTGGATATTCGTACATCGGTTATGTTTATACCCAACCAGAATATC
>JALRAI010000066.1:0-252 GCA_023258055.1 Flavobacteriaceae bacterium
TCTTGACTGGCCTGTAAACGCAATTTTTTAAGGGCGATATCGTCCAAACCTTCGTCTAACATGAGGTTTGGTACATCGTATATCGTTTTGGCGTCTATGGATTGAATCACAGCTTCCTTCTCCACATTACAAAATAAGGCGAGCTTGGTGCGCAGATCATCGCTGAGTTCGTGCTCGGTGCGACAAACCAAAACATCGGCCTGAATTCCACTTTCCATCAAGGTTTTGACTGAATGCTGCGTAGGTTTGGTT
>JALRAI010000066.1:262-10187 GCA_023258055.1 Flavobacteriaceae bacterium
GTCGGCCTAATTCCCACTTTAATTGACGCACGGCCTCGATATAGGGTAGTGATTCAATATCCCCTACCGTACCTCCTATTTCGGTGATCACAATATCGTAGCGACCATCTTGGCCTAAATGCTGGATGCGTTCTTTAATTTCATTGGTTATGTGAGGAATTACCTGAACGGTTTTTCCTAAAAATTCACCGCGCCGCTCTTTTTCTATCACGCTCTGGTATATCCTACCTGTGGTAACATTATTAGCTTGAGAAGTTGGGTGATTTAAAAATCGTTCGTAATGCCCTAAGTCCAAATCAGTTTCTGCACCATCATCAGTCACATAACACTCACCGTGTTCGTAAGGATTAAGAGTGCCTGGATCGACATTGATATAGGGATCTAGTTTCTGAATAGTGACGGCAAATCCTCTGGCCTGCAAGAGTTTAGCCAATGAGGCGGCAATAATACCTTTTCCTAAAGATGATGAAACCCCGCCCGTAACGAAGATATACTTTGTCGAATCCATTTGGTGTGCTTGTTGTTACCTATACGGGATTCAAAGATAAAATATTAATTGCGAGCACCCAATGAATTTATCAATTCTTCTAGTCGCATTTCCTCGGTGTATTGAAGTAAGTAAAATGCTCTGTTGTCGTAGCCCCCATTCTCGCCCAATTCATAGCGAAATTTATTCTCCGTATACTGAGTCGCTTCAGGCATGATAAGGTTTTCTAAAAAAGACCCCTGGGTGGCCCCTTGACGTAAAATCAAATCTAAAGTAAGGTCGTATCCCCGAGTAGCGTATTTGTTTGGGGTGGTACCAAATCGTTCCAAATAAGCGGGAACAAAAGGGCTCGAAATCTCATCAAGACTTATGGGCCGACTTATTGAAGGAAAACTAAAATCTAAATGAGACAGATGAATATTGGAAATATCATCAAAATCGAAGGCTTCATTTTTATCTGTAGTAAACAAACGCACCGAATAGGTTTTTGGCAAGGTATCTCGATCCTCTTCCTCTAATTCTGCCATAGTTTTTTGATGGTAATACTCCATACCATTTAAAACTCCGATTACATTACTGATGATCACCGGATTCCGCGACTCTAACAACACCCAATTCTCCAAGCTGTCTGAAAGATGAGGTAAAATATCGTCTGGATCGACATAGCCTTGCTGGCGAGGCAAAAGCACCTTAACCTCTGGCCATTCACTCCGCATTGTCGCTAAACCAGGCGCTTGAGCATCCCCGATAAACAACATTTTTCGTTTCTGTTTTTTATCCCTGATATAGTTCGCTACTGCCCGACGCATGGGCTTTGGATCAGGAATTGTTTGGATCAAATTATTAGGCACTCGACCACTGGGACGACTCAGTGGGGCAATAACCGGGAGGTCCATATCTGAGAGATGTTCTGCCACCGACAACACATTAGCGGGTAATAAGGGGCCTAAAACCATGTCACTCTCACTAAAATCATAAACCCTTAGCAGACTGTCCACCACTGATTTTTTGGCTTGAGTGTCTAAAACATCAATGGTCACCGGCAGTCCAAAGGCCTGGGCGTAATCCTGCGCCATGAGTACTCCGGTATAAAAATCAAGCGCGATGCGCAACAAGCGATTGCCTTGCATGTACTGCTGATTTAAATTCAGCGAATCTTGGACAAAACCCTCGAGTTGAAGAGGCAGCATCAAGGTGATTTTCTGTACACTACTGTCTTTGATAAAGTCTCTTAAATCGACTATGGCCTCTTGCTCAGGATTTAAGTAGGATAAGACCTCTTTGGGCAAACGCAGTACCATACCCATTTTTAGCCCGTCAACAGCATTGGGATTCAACTGGATAATTTCGGCTTTGGTCATCCCAAATTTCTGACGCAGTCGAAAAAATCCCTCCTTGGGTTGAACAGCGTAATAACCCATATTAGGATCTTCAATCTCTTTTGGATCTATAGGCTTACCGCGCACCTTTATTCTTTGTCCTACAGCAATATTTTGGGTCAAATCAGGATTGAGCTCTTTTAATTCTTGAAGGCCCATATTGTAGCGGTGGGCTATGGACCACAGGGTTTCTTGACCTGAAACAACATGCCAAGAAAGCAGTTGATCGCTCAGCTTTTGACGTAATTCATCAGCCTGTTGTTGACTCAGAGGATTACAGCCAGTGAAAATTTTTAAACGATCCCCTTTGTCCAGTGTTTCAGGGGTCACCTCATTATTATAGGCTTGCAAGTCAACCAGACTTAGTCCGTAGGATTGCGCTATACCAAAGAGCGTTTCCTTTCGCCTTACTTTATGCTCAATAAAATTTTTTGCATCACCTGTAAGCGCCTCAGCAATAGATTTTTTAGGAACAACAAGTGATTGGCCAGGATCTAAAGGAAATTGACCCTGCATTTGGGCGGGGTTTAGATCGGGATTTAAGGCCAAAAGCTCAGCACGACAGGTACTGAATTGCCTTATAATTTGTGGCAGTTGATCGCCAGTTTTGACCTGGTAGATTTGGACTTCCAAAGCACTATTCTGTGCCTGGACTAACTGACAAGTAGACCAAAATAAAAATCCAAAAATTAAAATCCAGCGATTCATTTATTATTCCCATTCAATGGTGGCCGGTGGCTTGGAACTGATATCATAAACCACCCTATTCACTCCTTTAACTCTGTTGATGATCAAATTTGATGTCTCCTGTAAAAAAGCATAAGGCAAATTAACCCAATCTGCCGTCATGCCATCGGTACTTTCCACGGCACGCAGGGCCACCACATTTTCGTAAGTCCGCTCATCGCCCATTACACCTACACTTTGGACCGGTAAGAGTATTGCTCCGGCTTGCCATACTTTGTCATACAACTCCCACTTGCGCAATCCGTCGATAAAAATGGCATCAACTTCTTGTAAGATGCGGACTTTTTCCGCGGTAATATCTCCAAGAATTCGAATGGCTAATCCAGGACCAGGAAAAGGATGGCGACCAATTAAATCTTCAGGCATGTTCAAACTTCTACCTACGCGACGCACCTCATCTTTAAACAACATCCGCAGAGGTTCCACTATCTTTAACTTCATATAATCCGGAAGTCCCCCGACATTGTGATGCGATTTAATGGTTACCGATGGTCCATTTACAGAAACGCTTTCGATGACGTCAGGATAAATCGTTCCTTGAGCTAACCAAGTGACATTTTCCACTAAATGCGCCTCATCATCAAAGACATCAATAAAAACTTTTCCGATAGCTTTTCGCTTTGCTTCTGGGTCTTTCTCTCCTTTTAAGGCTTCCAAAAAACGTGCCGAAGCATCGACACCCTTGACATTAAGCCCCATGTGCTGGTACTGGTCCAAAACACTTTGAAACTCATTTTTGCGCAATAGGCCGTTATTGACGAAAATACAGTAGAGATTTGCGCCTATGGCTTTGTGCAATAAAACAGCGGCCACTGTCGAATCAACACCCCCACTGAGCCCCAGGACCACGCGATCTTCCCCTAATTTATCTTTTAACTCTTGTACCGTGGTGTCCACAAATGCTGCTGGGGTCCAAGTGGGTTCGATACCTGCTACCCCAATCAAGAAATTCTCTAAAAGTTGTTTTCCATGGGTACTGTGGTAGACCTCAGGGTGAAATTGTATGGCATAAGTCTCCTCTCCCTCAATTTTGTAGGCCGCATTAGCCACATCTTCGGTACTGGCCAGTCGCACCCCGCCAGTCGGTAATTCGGCGATGGTATCACTATGACTCATCCATACTTGCGATCCTTGAGGAATTGAGGCAAACAGTGGTGAGGTTTCATCCATCACCGCTAATTTCGCACGACCGTATTCCCGAATGTTGCTCTCACGCACGAGTCCTCCATTAAAATGGGCCATGTATTGAGCTCCGTAACAAACCCCCAAAAGTGGCAAATGTCCTTTGATTTGACTCAAATCTGGATGTGGCGCATCTTCTGCGCGCACTGAAAATGGACTCCCCGAAAGGATGACCGCCTTGAAGCCGGAAAGGTCGTCAGGTAAATGATGGTAGGGGTGAATTTCGCAATAAATATTGAGCTCTCTTACGCGTCTTGCAATAAGTTGAGTGTATTGGGAGCCGAAATCAAGAATAAGGACATTGTTCTGCATGGTCAAAAATAACTTCTTTTTTGGGATCAGGAGCCTGAGGCTTTATGAATTAAATATCAATAAGGTAAATCTGTGATCAGAGGGATCAATATGGGTTTTAAGATGGGCCAAAAAATCTGAACCCAAATACTGATAGGCCCAACTCATGTTTTCTTTGCGCTCTTGCAATACGCCATCGGGAAAAATCCACTGCCGTAAAGCGATGAGTCGCTCAATATCTGCAGCGTGCTTTCTTTTTTCTGCACGCAAAAGTCGCTGCTCTAAACGCGCTAATCCCTTGAGCTGCTTTTTCTCTTGAGCCCCTACCGCACCCAGAAAAGAGGCGTCGGTTTTTTTGGCCAAATCGTAAAGCTGGGCAAACTGCTTGATTAGATGGTCTTTTTGCTCAGTAAAGTCTATTTCAAGGGCACTATTGCGGGTAATGTATAAACTAGATAACTCTTCAGTGGTCAGAAATAAATCACAGAGATCAAAATTTAACGATTTTAATTTCTTTTGAACTTTGGCTGGTACTAAGGCCACAGAGTTGCGCAAATAAACCATAGGATAAGTCAAATCGCAATGATCAAAACAGGCTTTTAATTGCAACCAATAGGCCACTTCTGCTCCGCCGCCTATATAGGCCAAATTAGGCAAAACACTTTCTTGATAAAGCGGGCGAAGCAGGGCATTAGGTGAAAATAATTCCGGACGTTCTGCCAAAAGACCTAGAATCTCATCTTTGGTAAAAAACAAATCAGTCTGATCCACAGCAAAACCAGTTTCTGTCGCAATGATGCGCTCCCGCAGTCCATTGTCGCAATAAAACAGATTTATTGCTCGGGGATGAACCTGTTTGTGATAACCCGCAGCTACTAAAGCCTGGGTGGTATTTTCTATGGCCTGACTACATTTGCCCTCTATTAACTCTGCACGTATAATTGAGACAAATCCAGATTTTAATAAAGGATCGTCGCCATCGATCACCAGCAGATTGTAATCCTTAAAAATCTCATGGACAAGTCTGCGGGTCGCCACAGCTAGGGTAACATCTGGGGTATAAACCTGCCTGAATAAATCGAGCATCTTTTGACCGATGACCGTATTACCCCAAAGCCCCTCGAGTTGCTGAATTACGGCATCCATTTCAGTGCAAAGGAGTCGCCCTACTGGCCCTTTGGCCTGCCTATCCCAAAGAATCTTTTGATCAGCGGTTCTAAAATGACTGATTTCTTCAAAGTCATGATCCTCACTGGCCATCCAAAATACGGGGATAAAACGGTAATCTTTGTTTTTCTCAGCGTATTGCTCGGCAAGGTTAATGGCGCCGAAAATTTTATATATAAAATAAAGTGGCCCGGTAAATAAATTCAATTGATGGCCCGTAGTGACAGTAAATGTCTTTGGTGACGACAAGGATTTGATTTGGGCCTCCACACGCTCAGACACTGCTTCACTCAATATGACTTCACTGTATTGTCGCTTCAAGGCATTCACCAGCCGAGTTCTAGACTCAGTAGAAAAATTCGCCGACTTTTCCCTGATCTGTTCCGGGACTTGACCCAGCTGGGGAGGTCGACAATAAAATGAGCGCAATGAGTCATTTTTATCGAGATAATCAAGGACTAAATTCGAGAATTCTCCGGTAGATTTATATGTCAGTAATTGTCTTTCCATAAAACAAACACCACAAGTGCTAAAAATGCCTAAGCGCTCACAAAAATACGATGTTTCGTCGTGTTTGTCATTATCCATTTGGGTTTGTTATGCGTACCAGAGTAATTCTTATATTTAGTCCTCATTTTAGACACACTAACCCCGCTTAATTTTCAGCATTAATGAATCGGATATTCCTTGCTCTCGCCCTTTTTTGTGCCCCACTAGTCAGTGGTCAAATACTTTCTCCAGAAGAATTTTTGGGTTACCCCATCGGTACAAAATACTCCCGTCATCACCAAATGGTTGCTTATTTTGAGCATTTGGCCAATAACTCAAAATGGATCAGCTTTGACCAATACGGTCAAACCAATGAGCGCCGATCCCTGAACTACGCCATTATTACTACCCCCGAAAACAGAGCAAGACTTGAAGAAATTAGACAAAATAACCTGCGCCAAATCGGGATGCTCCCCGGAGATGCAAGCCCAGAGGTAGCCATCGTTTGGTTGAGCTATAATGTGCATGGCAACGAGGCTTCTAGCATGGAAGCGGCCATGCAAACTGCTTATGAGTTAATCAATACTCAGTCTGCTTGGCTTAAAAACACCGTCGTCATTATGGACCCTTGTGTTAATCCCGATGGACGTGATCGCTACGCAAACTGGTACAATCAAGTAGGCACTAGCCCTTATAATCCGCTTCAATCAGCTGATGAGCATAATGAACCCTGGCCAGGAGGACGCCCCAACCATTATCTATTTGATTTAAACCGCGATTGGGCTTGGGCTAAACAAGTCGAAAGCAGACAGCGTTTGCCTCTTTATCACAAATGGATGCCGCATGTTCATGTCGATTTTCACGAACAAGGCATTAATGAGCCTTATTACTTCGCTCCAGCAGCAGTGCCCTATCACGAGGTAATTACCCCCTGGCAGAAGCAATTCCAAGTCGAAATAGGGCAAAACAATGCCAAATACTTTGACCAAGAAGGCTGGCTTTATTTTACACGTCAGTTCTTTGACCTACTTTACCCCAGCTATGGAGACACCTACCCCACTTATCTCGGGGCCATAGGGATGACTTACGAGCAGGCCGGTAATGGCCGCGCAGGATTGGGAATTCTCAATGATGAAGGGGTCGAATTGACCCTGGTGGATCGCGCAGCCCACCATACAACCACAGGACTATCCACAGTGGAGATTTCCTCAAAAAATGCTGTTAAACTCAACAGAGAATTCAAGTCTTATTTTCGTACACCTCAGCCCTTACAGAATTATATCCTACAAGGCAATCCAGATAAAATTCGAGCCCTCACCACGCTGCTAGATCGTCACGAGATTGAATACGCTTTTGCTGGTCCAGGATCTGTCAAGGGTTGGGATTACCAAACACAAAAAATTACTCAGCGCAATATCTCGGGCGCCTTAGTGGTCAGTACGGATCAAACTCAAGGAGCAATGGTTCGCGTGCTTTTTGAAGCAGAGGCTGCCTTAGAGGACCCTCTAACTTATGACATCACAGCCTGGAGTCTGCCGTATGCCTTTGGTTTGAATTGTATGGTCAACGATAAACCACTGAGCACCACAAACAATAATCCATACAGCAACAATTATCAGTTGCCTTTGGAACCAGCTGTGACGGCGGGATTTGTTGCACCATGGGGTGATATCGCAGACGCTCATTTTTTAACCGACTTACTTAAAAAAGGCTTGCGCGTAAGATTTAGCGAAAAGCCGCTTTCCTTTGGCGGCAAAAAATTTCCTCAGGGAAGTTTAGTGATCACTAAGGGCGATAATGTCAAGCGCAAGGATTTTACTCAAGCCGTGCGCCAATTGGCTCAGCAACACCACAGACCGATTACTGCACTCAGCAGTGGATTTAGTGACAATGGTGTGGACTTAGGGTCTACAGACATTAAACTGATCAATCCCCATCGCATTGCTGTGCTCAAAGGGGATGGTGTTTCTTCATTGAGTTACGGTACCATTTGGCACTTTATGGAACAAGAGTTACACTATCCATTTACACCACTGAACACAGCAAATTTTTCTGCCAAAACATTATCGCAATTTGACGTATTAGTGATGCCCAGTGGTTACTATTCCAAAATGCGTTCAGAACAGCAACTCAACGATCTAAAAGACTGGGTACGCTCAGGAGGAAAAGTTATCGCCATAGATCAAGCAGTCAATGTTTTTGCAGATCAAGAAGGTTTTGGTCTTAAATCCATCAGCTCAGAATCAGCAGAAGGTCCAGATATGATCCCCTATGGCGATCGCGAGCGCCACAGCGTTAAAGATTTAATCACTGGGAGTATTTACAAAGTAAATCTAGACACGACTCACCCCTTGGCTTTTGGCTATGAAGGTCCTTATTTTAGTCTTAAACAAGATGACGACGCCTATCTCAAACTCGAAAGTGGATATAACGTTGGGTATTTTGATGGTCCGGCACAGTCCTACTCTGGGTTTTCTGGACAAGATGCTCAAGAAAAATTAAACGATAGTTTTGTTTTTGGAGAATATCCCCTAGGCCAAGGCTCAATGGTTTATCTAACCGACGACGTGCTGTTCCGCTCTTTTTGGGAAAACGGAAAAATGTTTTTTGTCAACAGTCTCTTTATGGTTGATGCCAATGTGTTTATTCTGGATTAATGCTGCGGTTTTTCAAAGTCAACCAACGCCCCATGTGTTTTGAGGCGTTTAGGGACTGATGCTGCAGTATTTGCCCCATAAAATAGCGATGTCTGTGCGCTTTCAAATCATTTTTAATCGCCCATAACTCATCGTTAAAACTCAGGAATACTCGGGCCTTGGAAAAATTCTGATTGATCTCATAAGCACCCTGTTTTTGGACCTGTACCCATAACTCTTGATCTGAATAAAGACAAATAGCCTTTGCGACAAATTCTTCAGCCTTTAATGCCGGGGCTAATTCAGGTATGTTTTCAAGCATCAGGCCCTCTGCCCCTATGCTCGAACAGACTGTGGGCAAATTCAGGGCCATAGGCTGCATAATTTTGCCTTTGAGTCCCGCACCAAATCTCAAAGGCGCGAGATTAACCCGATAACGCCCCATTAACTCATCTAGTGCATCGACCCAGCCCAAATCTATCACAGATTTAGATTTTAAAATTAATTGTCTTTGCTGTTCCGTTCCGTTTGGTCCGACTATATGCAATTCGGCACCGGGGCATTGACCATGAATTAAAGGCCATAATACTTCAAGTAAATACTTTAGGGAGTCATCGTTCGGCTGGTGTTTTCGGTTGCCAACCCACAAGAAATTCGACCGCAGGGACCATGTTTTTTCTTGTTTGGACTCAGGGGTATTATCGTCGGAGCTGATTTCCTCTGTGGCTAATGGAAGATAAGACAGTAAGCCTTCGGGCAGAGAAAAGACTTGTCTAAGGAGTTGATACTCGAATTTTGAAATAATCAAACTCAGATCACAGCGATAGATGCTGGCCAATTCACGCATGGTAATCTCGGTATACAATTCTTCGTCCTGACAAGAGGAGGCGTCGAACGCCTGTGGATGCTTTTTTATATAATTAGCTCGAGCCAATCTAAGAAAATGGCAGTCTTCAGTGTCTAAAATAGTCATCGCCTCAGGACAACACTCACGCACCCGCCAACCGTATTGCTCTTCGGTCATAAAGCGGTCAAAAATGACAAAGTCTGGCTTTATGCGATTTATTTCATGGTCAAAACCATCGTCATTTAAAGCAATAAGAAGAGCATCTACGTCAGGAAATAAATGCTGAAATTCTGTAATGGCTTCCTTGTTTTTTTTCGTGCAGTACTGTTCTGCAGCAGCAAAGAATACGGTGTAGTTTTCACTCTGAAAATAGTCAATGAGCTGCTTCATACGCCAACCCGCGGCAGTCATTTTAGGATTTGGCCATGTCCTTCCAATAAATAATACTGTATGTTGAGCCCTAGTCATGGGTTGGTTTCTCATCGATACCCTGGGGTAGCATCATTGATTTATGAAAGCGCTTCAAGTAAATTTCACGCGATTTATCCCCCCTTATTCGAGTAGAAGTTAGGTACAGATTCTCTTTGTGACCCACCATACGTGGAAATCCTGTCGCCCGCTCTGAAGAGGTGGTGCTCACAGTAATCATAGGCCCCTTTTCACCTTTAATGTTAACCCATTGTGCCCGGATATAATCCGT
>JALRAI010000067.1 GCA_023258055.1 Flavobacteriaceae bacterium
TGGACTACCCACGCTTTGTCACGCCAAACAACGACGGCTTTAACGACACTTGGAACATCATCGGGCTAGCAGATTACGACCCGGCGGCGCGCATCTATATCTTTGATCGCTACGGCAAGCTGCTCAAGCAGCTGAGCCCAACTAGTGCAGGGTGGGACGGTACCTATAAAGGCAACCCACTACCCTCGAGTGACTACTGGTTCCGCATCGAATATACCGAAGAAGATATTCCTAAGGCCTTTACTGGACATTTTACATTAAAAAGATAGATATTTGCATTATCATATGAAATTAAGAAACACCCTATTCAGTCTCATTGTTGCCATGACCGCGGCCTTACAAGCGCAGGATGGTTTGCCGGTATACCATGATTATTTTGCCGACAATTTATATCTATTGCACCCGTCGATGGCTGGAGCATCTGCTTATGGAAAGTTGAGAATTACAGCGCGTCAGCAATGGTTCGATCAAAATGAAGCACCCAATATTCAAACAGCGAGTTACCACAATAGAGTCGGTCAGAATTCAGGATTAGGGGGTATCGTTTTTAATGATGCAAACGGTTATCATTCACAAGTGGGTGGATATTTGACCTATGCCCACCATTTATTGTTTTCTCGAAACCGCTCTGAGATCAATCAGCTCTCTTTCGGGATGAGTGTGGGGTTAATGGAGTCTAAACTCGATGAAACTAATTTCGATCCAAGTCAATACGATCCAATTATTGCAGGGATTATTCAAACCACAGGCTATTTTAATGTCGATGCCGGGATGTCCTATAATTTCTTGGATTTCTCAGCCCATTTTACGGTTAAGAACCTCTTGTTCCGCAATCGCAGTTTGTATTCTGAAGAGTTTGAGTCCAATAACCAGCGCAATTATATCCTGTCTATGGCTTATGGGATTCCTGGTTCAGGTGGTTTGTATTATTTCGAGCCTTCGTTTTTACTTCAATATAAGGAGCGTACACAAGAACAGGGGATTGACCTGAATTTCAAAGCATTCCGCGCGATGGAATTCGGATCTGTTTACGCTGGTCTGAGTTATCGCAGAAGTTTTGATGGGGCCGAATATCTCGACGGCAATCAAGTGCGCAACCAAAAATTGCAGTACATCACCCCTGTAATTGGGACGACTTATAAAAATTTGATGTTTGCCTACACCTACTCCTACCAAACCGGATCGGTGCGTCTAGAGTCTGGTGGTTTTCACCAAATTACTATTGGGTATAACTTCTTAAGAGGTCGATATAGCTCATGGGATCAAGACATGCGCTACAACGGTATGCTGCGTCCTGATTTTTAGGAATACCTCATTTGTTTTAGTGTTGAGCGCGGGATTATCCCAACACAAAACCTTGGCTGCTCATATATAGTTTAGCCCAATAAATTTTATTTAGATGCTGATCAAAACGGTACTTGGCAAAACCCCTCAATACGGAGCGGACTGCTTTATTGCAGACAATGCTACACTCATCGGCGATGTGGTCATGGGGGTCGGTTGTAGTGTGTGGTTTAGTGCGGTAGTCCGTGGTGATGTCAATAGCATAAGCGTAGGGGATCATGTCAATATTCAAGACGGAGCTGTAATCCACGGGACTTATCAAAAGTCTGCGACCACCATTGGGAATCATGTTTCAATAGGACATAACGCCATTGTTCACGGGTGCACGATCCAGGATCACGTACTGATCGGTATGGGAGCAATTGTTATGGATGATTGTGTCGTGGAGCCCTACAGTATTATTGCTGCTGGTGCCGTAGTGCCCAAAAACACCTATATTAAAAGTGGTAGTGTATACGCTGGTGTTCCCGCTAAGTGTATTAAATCGGTGAGTGCGGAGCTCATGGAAGGCGAGATAGAGCGTATCGCCCGCAGTTACGCGATGTACGCCTCCTGGTTCAAACAGGACTAAAATTCCTTTTGAACTATTTTGATTTTCTTTTCCAAGTATGAGGATTCCAGGTAAAGGAGTTTTTTTAAAGGTTGGGGATCGGCATTGGTCCAAAACTCAAGTCTAGGAGGGTCGATTTCGGCCTGATCATCCTCGTCTTTTAGAGATTTTAGGGTACTCTTCCCAACCGCAGTTGGAGGAAAATCAACACCCCCGCCATAGGCCCCATTTGGATGAACCCTGAGAAGGTTATTGTCACCCAAAATCGCCTTGGTTTGACGCGCTACAGCAAACCCCGAATCAATTATGTTGATCTCCTGTGGAATCATGTCTTGAATGGCAGGAATGAGATAGGGATAGTGACTGCATCCCAGGACGATATAATCCACCCCTGCATCAATCATTGGGGTTAGGTACTGTTTTAGGAGAAGCTCAATTTCGGGCCCATCTATAGTCCCTTTTTCAATAAGGGGTACCAGACCCTCTCCAACCACCTCGATACGCTTTATAGTGCTGCCAAATTGATTGGCTGTTTCATGAAAGAGGCTGCTGTTCAGGGTGCCTTTAGTGGCCAAAACGCCCACTGATTTTGTCATTGAGTTGAGTGCTGCTGGTTTTATAGCAGGCTCTATGCCGATAAAGGGGACGGAGTATTTTTTTCTGAGTGTGGCTATGGCATTTGTTGTGGCTGTATTACAGGCGACCACAATGAGTTTACAACCCTGATCCAGAAGTAATTCTGTGTTTTTTATACTCAGATCAATGATGTCTTGAGCAGATTTTGCGCCATAAGGGGCATTACGGCTGTCTGCCAGATATAGGGTATTTTCAAAAGGTAAAAGCTGGTGTATTTCACGCCAAATCGAGGTGCCTCCGACACCGGAATCGAACAAGCCAATGGGCGCGTCTTTATTTACCATAGTGTAAAAATAGAAACTGCCCGCGGAACGCGGGCAGTTTCTTTAAATTTTTAGGATTTCGGCGCTAAAAAAAGCCTAAACTAAGGGGCCATGATCATGGCCATTAACTTCAATTCGTTTAGCGCACAGAGGTGGTGGACGGTCGTCCTCTTGAATTTAATTCAATTAAATCCCCAATTCTTTTTTCACGTCAGCCAAAAGGTCTTTACCATCGGCAAGGATGACTCCTGAACCTTGTGTCGCATCTAAAACGTATTGAAAGCCTTGGGCACGGGCCACTTTTTGAATTGCCTGACGCGCTTTCTCTAGGATAGGTTGAAATAGATCTACCTCTTTTTGCTGTAAATCTTGAAGAGCCTGCTGGCGATAAGCGCCAATGTTATTTTGCATCCCTTGAACCTCTTCTATACGCTTTCTGTTTTCCTCTTCAGTCTTGTTAGCCGCTTCAGCGTCGTATTGTGTGATTTTGGCCTGAAGTTCTTTGGTCATGGCTTTAATTTCGGTGTCGTAGGTTTTCTGTAGTTTTTCCAGTTGGCCTTCTGCAGCCTTCATTTCTGGCATTACGGAAACGAGCTCAGTGGTATTGATGTGGGCCACCTTTGATTGAGCGAAAACGCTTGTTTGCGCGCCGAAAAACAAAAGGGCAGCTAAAAGTAATACGTTGAGTTTTTTCATTTGTTAGGGTATTAAATTTCTGTTTTTATGTTTACTAAATATTAAAGTCCTGAGCCATCTCCGCCCCCTGGAGGAACTGGAGGGCCGCTCGGTGGCCCTTGGGCTCCACCGGAACCCTCATTATTGCTATTATTTTGCACTCCATTAATCGAGTCTAATCTTCTTTGTCTTTTATCGAGGAGCTCTTGACGGCGTGCTTCAAATTCAGCTTGTTTTACCAGTCGGATTGAATCGCGTTTACGACGACGCTCTTCCATCATAGCTTCGCGCTGATTTTTCTTGTCTGCAATTACTTGTTCGCGTTCACTTAGTGCCTCACTTTCTTCTGCACTTAAGGCTTCCTCTTTTTCGATATTCTTGCCTTGCTTGCGGTTTAAGGCCTCTTCGCGTTTTGCGGCGCGATTAATACTGCGGAGTATTTGGTCGGAGACATCATTGCGTTTGGCTGCAAACAACATCACCACATCAGCAGATTTATCAAAAATGAAGTCGTATTTTTTAGCCTCTGCCAACTCTTGTACGAGATTGAAAACCTGGTCCTGAATGGGCTGTACCAGCTGGCGGCGCTGCACATCCAGATCTCCACCTGGGCCGAAGCGGTTTTGCTGGTAGGCGATCATCTCGTCTTCTAAAATTTTAATTTCCTCTTCTTGTTCTTCGATGAGTTCTTTGGTCAGTAAAATACGCTCATTACTGAGATTGAGTTTGAGTTGTTCAATCTCTTGACGCATTTTGTCCAAATCACGCTTCCACTTACTGACTTTCGAACCGAGTTGATTTTTGGCTTCTTGATATTCGGGAACATTTTCTAAAATATATTCCATGTCGATATAGCCAATACGAGCGCCTCTTTGTGCGTGCCCTGCTGTTACAGATAGCGCGACAAATAAGATGGAAAACAAGACCTTAAATGCATTCATAATTCTGTGTTATTGCATAGAAATAATCGTGCCACGATTTAAAATTGTTGACCGATAATAAAATGGGTTTCCCAACCATTTCTTCCTACACCGTTCAAAACTGGATCGAATCCGTAGCCAAAATCAATCCCTAATAAACCAAAGGCGGGCATAAATATACGAATTCCTGCGCCTGCAGAACGCTTAATGTCAAACGGATTATAATTCCTAAAAGAATCATAGGCCGCACCACCTTCGACAAAAGAGAGAACGTAAATAGACGCTAATTGTTTTAGGGTAATGGGATATCTTAACTCCAAAGAGAATTTATTGTAAATCGCACTTCCGTCATTGGTGCTGAGCGACTGGTTTGGATACCCCCTTAATTGGACCACTTCCCGACCATCTAGACTGAAGGCTCCGAGTCCATCACCTCCGACAAAAAAGCGTTCAAATGGCGGGATACCTCGATATTTGTTGTAGGCCCCTAAGAATCCAAACTCTGCTTTTGGTCTGAGAACTAGGTCACCCACTAGGGTTGAATACCATGTGGCTTGAAATTTAACCTTATAGTATTCTAACCAATTAAATCGCATTTGGTCAATCTCAGAAATACGCTCTTGTGCATCGACTGCTTCTCCGTCTGTAGGGTCATTGGCTAGGACCTCTTGTAAATCTTTGCGCTCTTGATCAAGACCTTCGTAGTCGACGCCATTAAAAGCAGAATAGGGCAGGGAAAGCTTCGCATTGAGACTGAAGTCTGATCCGTAACGCGGATAAATGGGGTTAGCCGAGGTGCTGTTACGACCGATACCTATGGTGTAGGCTAGGTTGTTTGAATAACCATCACCAAAGGTAAACAAGCCAGTATTATAATTGCGTAAGTCGTAGTGCTGGAAACTCAAAGATTGCGATAACTGGAAGTAATCATCGGGCCACTTGAGGCGCTTTGCAATACCGACAGAACCTCCAGTGATTAAGAATCTTCGGTCCGTATCTCGTTCGCGCGTTTGAAAATTGTACAAGTACTGTACTGTATGAGAAAACGAGGTGCTGAACTGGATTGGGCGCTCTCCACCGAGCCAAGGCTCCATAATGGACAAGCTGTAGGTAGAATAGAATGTACTGGCCTGCGCACGAAGCGAAAAACGCTGTCCATCACCCATAGGCAGGGGATGCCAAGCCTCCTTGTTAAAGAGGTTGCGCAGCGAGAAATTATTAAATGAAAGTCCCAGGGTGCCGACAAAACCACCTCCTCCATAGCCTCCTTGAAGCTCGATCTGGCTAGACCCCTTCTCAATGACCGAATATTCCAAATCAAGTGTGCCGCTGTTTGGGTCTAAATTTTTGAAGTTTGGCGTGAGCTGCTCAGCATCAAAATACCCCAGCTGACCTAATTCTCGAATAGTTCTAATAACATTGCGCTTGCTGTATTTTTCTCCTGGACGCGTGCGCAATTCGCGATAAATGACGTGGTCATTTGTTTTGTCGTTGCCCACCACGGTCACATGATCGAAATAGGTGAGTTTATTTTCCTTAATACGAATTTCAAAATCAATGGTATCGCCGCGCACGGCTACTTCCACCGGGTTGATTTGAGAAAAGAGATATCCTTCGTTTTGATAAAGGTTCGTCAAATCAGCAGCATCCGGGTCGCTGTTGTCTGCAATACGCTCCTGTAAAAGGGTACCGTTATAGGTGTCGCCTTTACCGATGGCCATGTATTGCTTTAAAAACTCATCGGTGTAAACACTGTTTCCGATAAAACGAATATCTCCAAAATAGTACTTTTTGCCTTCTTCGATGCTCAAGTCCAGGGCAACGGATTTATCGCTCAGTACACGCAGTGTGTCTTTTAGGATGCGTGCATCTCGGTAACCATTCTCCTTGTATTTTTGGATCAAGTTTGCTTTGTCTTCTTCAAAGAGTGTTTCAGTGTATTTGGATTTTTTCCAAAGGCGTAAAGGATTTTTTCGCTTCACATTTTTAAGAAAACGTCTGAGCTTGGCATCGCTAATATCTTTGTTGCCGTCAAAATTGATTTCTGCGACTTTAACGCGCTTTCCACGATCGATCAAAATACGCATGTCTTGCGCAATAGCCGTGCCTGTTGAGTCTAAAACAGGTATGGTGGTGATCATCACATTGGTGTTGAGAAAACCGTGCTGGGCATACTTGTTGATGATGTGATTTTTGGTGGTCGTGATCAGGTTTTTGGTGATTTTCGTCCCTTCTTTGAGCTCATTGTCGTTAATGATCTCAGTGCGCTGACCTTTGCGCACCCCATCAATGATCACCTTATTGAGTTTGGGGAGCTCAACAATGTAGAGTTCTAAATCCACATTCGTGCCTTCAATACCCGTTACGTAAAATGCAATGTCACTGAAGAGATTTTGTGCCCAAAGTTTTTTGGTGATGCTGCTGAGTTTTTCTCCCGGAATATAAACCTGGTCGCCCACTTTAAGACCGGTAAAGGCGATGACGGTGTTTTCGTTAAAGTTTTGGGCTCCAGTAACCTTTATGCTATTAATGGTGTATTTCGTCCCGCTATCGAGCTCTTTTTTCTGGGCCAAAACTGAAGGGGACCAAAATAAGCAAAGCCCCACCCAAAGGAGGAGCTGATGAATTATTTTATTGGCGTGTTTAGGCGTTAAGTTGTTCGCTCGTCTTTCCAAATCTTCGTTCTCTATTTTGATAGTCCAGTATAGCGTTGTACAAATGGGCCTTAGTATAATCTGGCCAAAGTGTCTCAGTAAAATGCAATTCTGCGTAGGCTATTTGCCAAAGTAAAAAATTGCTTATCCTTTGTTCACCACTGGTTCTTATCAATAAATCTACATCGGGTAAGTCCCGGGTGTAAAGATGATTATTAATAATGGATTCGTTAATATCCGACGGCGAAATTAGGTTATTTTTAACTTTGAGACTAATCTCTTTTATGGTTTTTGTAATTTCTTCTCGAGAACCATAACTCAGGGCCAAAGTCAAGGTCATATGGGTGTTTTCGCTGGTGCGATCCATGACCGAAATCAAATCCTTTCTCGCCTTCTCAGGCAAGGCTTCAAGATTGCCAATGGCATTAAGGCGGATACCGTTTTTTTGTAGGGTAGGTAATTCTTTGTCCAGGGCTTTGACGAGTAGCTTCATCAGGGCCTGTACTTCTAGTTTTGGCCGTCGCCAATTTTCGGTCGAGAAGGCATAAAGCGTTAAATTAGGGATATTGAGTTCCGCACAGGCTTCGACAATTTCTCGAACGGACTCGGCCCCCTGTTCGTGGCCAAATACTCTGAACTTTCCTCGGTTTTTGGCCCACCGCCCATTGCCGTCCATGATAATGGCAATGTGCTGCGGCAGTTTATTGGGGTCGATTTTTTTTTGAGTGTCCATCAAAAATTGCAATAACAAGGCTTTCGCCCAAAGGCATAAGTTAGAGTCACGCCCGTAAACACATACCAATCATTGTTAGTGGTGTCTCCGAAAGGTACATTATTTACCTGGGAATCGCTAATAATTGCACTGCCATCTAAGCCATCGGTGAAACTGTATCGAGCGCCGATTTCTACGCCGATCAAAAATTTGGTGCCCAAGGTTTTTTTCAAGCCCAAAACCATAGGTATGGCATAAGTGGTCTCACGACCAACCGGGTCAAAAAGGGGCAGAACCAATGCATCGTACCAGGTGTAGGTGAATCCGGTGTACATATAAGGGGCAAAAGCTGGTGCGCCCTCATGCAAGTCAAATTCCCAAAATGTATATTCAATCCCCAGGGAAAGTTCACTCAAGGTATTCTCAAATGAAAAACCACGCTGTAGTCTGCGCGTGTCTTTTGAGTCGAGGTCGTCGGCGATGATTTGCCCGACCAGGTAGGTCAGTCTGAACGCATGACGATTGCTTCTATTCCATTTGGCAATGCCACCAAAGGTTGGGCCCGCTGGAGCAATAAACTGGGTATCCCCCACATCGCCAATATAGTTTGCGCCCCCGGCAAAAGCACCCAGTTCATAGGTTTGAGCGAAACTCTTTACCATGGGACTGATCCCCAAAAGGCAAAAAACAATAAAAAGGTTCAATTTATCGCGCATGGGCTGCTTAAAGGGTGCAAATATAACAATTAAGTTTTTGCCTCATTTCCCTTTGGAATTAGGCATTGAATAAACTTTTATTTTGGCTAAATATTGTGGTATACCCGGGATTTGTCAGCATTATTAATTCCTTATACACCTGAGTAAAAATAAAATTTAAACGCCTAATTGCGTTTGTCTTCTCCCCAGTATAGTTTATCGCGCAGTGTTTTGATAAAAGAGGTTTCAGGAAGGTGTACCATTTTTATGCGAAAATCGGCCTTTTTGAGCATGATCTCAGAATCATTTGGCAGAGACGCAATGCGCGAATCCAAAGACATCAGGTGATGTGCAGCCCCTGAAGATACCTTGAGCCGTACAGTGCGATCATCGGGGATAATCAGGGGGCGAGCGTTGAGATTATGCGGCGCAATTGGGGTAATTAGCAGATTAGCGGACTCAGGATGAATGATAGGGCCGCCACAGCTTAAGCTATATCCTGTGGACCCTGTAGGGGTAGCTACGATGAGTCCATCGCTCCAATAAGTGTTCAGGTGTTCTTGGTCCACCCAAACATCTACCCGAATCATCGAGGTACTGTCTTTTCGGTTTATCGAGACTTCGTTTAAGGCAAAGTTCCAGTTATTTGCCGGATTGCTCGTAGCCTTTGTTTCGACCTGAATCAGGGTGCGCTCACTTGTGCGATAGGCCCCAGAGATTAACTGGGTGAGCTCATCGGCTATTGCTTCTTTGGGAATGGTCGACAAAAAACCTAATCGACCAGTATTGATCCCAACAAGCGGAATGTTCAGATCGCGCACATAGGTTACTGCTTTTAACATAGTGCCATCACCACCCACACTGATAAAAAAGTCCAAATCTGCATCAGGGGTATCAATAATTTCGAGCTGCTCGGCGTGAGCAATGGTAATTTGATGCGCCTGGAGTAATTCCCAAAGCTCCCGAATCATATACACTTTTATGTCTTGGGCAAAAAGGGTGTCGAGTATGACCTCAATAAAACGTTCTGAGCCTTTGTGATAAAACTGTCCAAATACGGCTACTCGTGTCATTACAGCAGGAAGGAATTAGATATTTAAATACTTGTCGAGGTACTGAGAGCGCTCTTTGAGCTGATTAAGAGTGCTGTCTTTGTCGTGGACTGAGACAATGTCAAAACCATAACGTCTGAGGGCCTCAATACAAATCGTAATGGTGTCTGAGGAAACTTTTATGATAATTTGAGTCCTGTCATTATTTTGCTGTGATACAAAGGCCCCAAATAATTTTCCTCCATTGGATTCCAATATTTGAGCGAGCTCGGCCATAGAATAATCATTTGTTTTGCGCTCTACAATCAAGACCACGCCCTCTGCGGATAAAAAGGGTGTGCTGTGAAATAAATGCATGATGTCGCTCAGCTCATAATAGCCTTGATAAAGTCCTTGTGGGTCGACTACAGGCATAATGTTTGTTTGATGCTGGGCAAAAGTCTCTAGAATTTCAAACCATGAATTTTGGGGGCGCACAAAAAAAGAAGACAAGGTGTATTGAACTTCGCTTAAGGTCATATCTGGATTTAAGCACAGGGCATCGGTTTCACTCAGGGCGCCTAAATATTGATCACCTTGAGTGACTAGCACATGAGACAGAGAACAATGGCTCAAGGTATCGCGTACATCAACCAATTTGTCACTCA
>JALRAI010000068.1:0-228 GCA_023258055.1 Flavobacteriaceae bacterium
CTTCCTCGAGTAAAAGGTCGGCCATGCGCTGGGCGAGTTTGGCGTCGTAAAGCATTACAGGAACAATGGCTGACTCCCCGTCAACAATATCAAAGCCAGCCTCTTGCATCCCTTTTTTGAAGTAAGCGGTGTTGTCCATCAGACGATCTCGCAGGCTTGTGTTTTTGTCCAATAATTCAAAAACCTTAATAGAGGCTCCGACAATCGATGGGGCCAAGGAATTCGAAA
>JALRAI010000068.1:238-10029 GCA_023258055.1 Flavobacteriaceae bacterium
GTAGTATAGCCGCCCATAGCCCCACCGAGAGCTTTGCCAAGGGTTCCGGTAATTATATCAACCCGGCCCATCACCTTTTTTTCTTCCAGAGTGCCGCGCCCGGTAGGCCCGATAAAGCCTGCCGCATGACATTCATCAACCATCACTAGGGCGTCAAACTCATCTGCTAAATCACATATTTTATCGAGCGGTGCGACCAAACCATCCATTGAAAACACGCCATCTGTAACAATAATCATGAAGCGGGCACCGTCTGCTCTAGCCTGAATGAGTTGTGTGCGCAGATCCGCCATATCGTTGTTTTGGTAACGGTAGCGTTTGGCTTTACAAAGGCGAACGCCGTCGATAATAGAGGCGTGGTTTAAACTGTCAGAAATTATGGCATCCTCTGGTCCTAAAAGAGGTTCGAATACCCCTCCATTGGCGTCAAAAGCTGCTGCGTATAAAATGGTGTCTTCTGTTTGATAGAAGTCGGCTATTTTTTGTTCTAGGGTCTTGTGAATATCCTGAGTCCCACAAATGAAGCGCACAGAAGACATACCAAAACCATGAGTGTCAAGGCTATCTTTGGCCGCCTGTACAACCTCGGGGTGAGATGATAACCCTAGATAGTTATTGGCACAAAAATTTATGACCTCAGCCCCAGTGGAAATTTTAATTACCGCATCTTGTGGCCCGGTAATCACCCGCTCTTTTTTAAACAAGCCTTGGTCCTTAATGTCTTCTAATTCTCGCTGTAAATGGTGTTGAATTTTTCCGTACATGTCGTTAGTTTTTCCCGTGCTAAATTAAATTTTATTTACAACAATGGGGTCCTCTCTGAGATAAACAATCAGGTGGGATTGCACTTCGATTCCCATGGCCTTGAGTCCTGCGCCATACCCGGCTATCTGCTCTTTGTCTTGATCCTTGGCCAGTCCAGTTTTGTAATCCAAAACAATGGCCCGATTTGGCGCGGTCATATTGATTCGGTCGGGTCTGAGCACCCCATTGGGGGTAATGATACTGCGCTCGACATACACCTCATGATGACCAGTGTATAAATAAGCCAGTTCTGGGTGGTTGATGGTTTGTTTTACCAGGGTAGAGGCCTTTTGTTTTTGCTGTGGATCCAGATGATACTTGAGGCTTATTTTATCTAAAGCTTCTGAAGCGTCGTCTGCCTTGAGGATCAAAGCCATGAGCTCGTGAAACAACGAACCAAATCCAACACCCGCGTCAAACCAATAACTGCTTGCCCGCCGCTGAGGAACCATGCTGATTGGGTGTTGCTCTGGGCTTACAATCCCAAGTGGTGCAGAAATTGAATCAGCGATATTATTGACTTTGGTCTTAATTTCTGGCAGGCTCCCAAAACTATAAACCTGCTGCTGGTCTTGCCAAAGTCCTTTTGAAATTAAAAAATCTTTGAGCAGTTGATTAAAACTCATCGTATTTGAATTATCGCTGAGCTGGTCGCATAAAATGTAAAGTTCTTCTGTAGGCCTTGTGGTCCCTACGTAGTATAAGTTCAAAGTGTCAAAAAAGGTCCTTTCCCTCAGCTGGGCATCGAGGGCTTTACCCTCGGCACTGTACTGGGCGAGGTTGCTGCTGTAGCGCACCGGCAAATGGTCAAAGCCTTCTTCAGGAAAAGGATACCAGAGGTGCCCGACTTTGGTCGGATTAAAAGTCTCATGAGCGAAGGGCAAAATCACCACCGGAAACTCAAGCCCTTTGGCCTTGTGGATGGTCATGATTTGAACTGCTTCTTGTCCGGCGCCTGAACTCAGACTCAGGCTGTCTTTATCTTGTTCCCACTGGGCTAATAATTGCCAAATTGTCGCCTGAGGCCGCTGGGCATATTGAAACACCCAATCCATAAACTGCGTGAGGTAAGCGCTGTCGCTTTGGCCCCAGCCAAACTGATTCAAGGCATAGGCAAAACGATCGTAAAGACCCATGGCGGCCATTTGATCCAGTTTAAAATCTATACCCAAATCCGATAAAATATTATGAAATTCAGCCAGGTCGTCCGCGCTTATGCGCTTTAAAAAAGATATTCTGGAGTCCTCTGGGCCATGAGTGTTGTACAATAAATTGCCCAGGCGTGCTCTAGGTCTTTTTTGAAAGGGGTTGGCGCTCAAATACCCCAGATCAATCAAGGCCAAAACAATGGGGTTGTTTTTAATCAGGAGTGCTTCTTCGGAGACGACGGCAAACCCGCGCTCTGAAAGATAGGCCCCAATTTTAGAACATTTTTTATTGTCTCGCGTAAGGATGCATATTTGGTCAAGACTGCGCCCGCGATCGATTTGTTTTTGTATAATCTGCTCTATGGCCGTAAAATAGGGCTGCTCTTTTGGATCTTCATCCTTTTCTTTTTTGCCCAGAAACTCAATAGAGATGTAGCCGTGCTTTTTGTGATGAACATTTTGATCATTGCCCTGCTTATAAAGCTTTTTATGATCTTGATTAGGCAGTTTATCGGCCGCAAAACAATAGAGCTCGTTGTTAAACAAAACAATGTCTTGATGGCTCCTGTAATTGGTGTCTAAATTCACAATATCTGGGTCTGGCAAATCTGCACTTTTTCTCTGGGACAGGTCCATGAACTGCTCGGGGTGCCCACCGCGCCAGCGGTAAATCGATTGTTTGGGGTCCCCTACAATCATCAAGCTGTGTTTGGGATTGGTCGGGTCGGCTTGAGCCAGATTGTTTTCAACCAGCGGGAGTAAATTTTGCCATTGTAGCGCTGAGGTGTCCTGAAATTCATCAATAAAATAATGGGTAAATCGCTCGCCCAGACGCTCATAAATAAAGGGCGCAGGTTGGTTTTGAATTTCTTCACTCAGGAGTTTGTTAAAATCATTGATGACCAAAGTATTGTTCTCCTTTTTAATGCGCTCAAACTCTTTTTCGATGGCCTCGACCACAGCCAAGGGCACGAGCTGGCTTAGGGTGTTTTTTATATGTGTACTGCTGATTTGAAGTTTATTGATTTGAACAAGAGCTTCAATAATTGTATCATAATGCTGATCGACGGCGGCCTGAATTTCTGGAGGCGCCGTGGTTTTATAAAGGCGATGACGCGGCTCAAAAGGATCGTCTTGTTGCAGTATTTTTTCGAGCCATTTACGTTCAAAGTTTGGCTGGGTTTTGGGGTCGAGCACCTCTTGCATGATCTTGATAAAGCTCCCGTAGGTCAGGTGTTCAAATAGTATACCTTCGCCTTGGCATAGGTCTAGTATCGCACGGGCCGTCTCTTGAAGCGCCTGGTCGTACTGGTTTTTTTCCTTTCTTAATTTTTCGGTGAATGCTATAAAATCCTCCAAGGGAATGTCTTTGAGCTTGGCCAAATAAGGCGCATCATTTTCTTGGACGATCATCCAGGCTGTCTGATTCAGGTCAAATGCGATATCCCAAGAACGACTGTCTTCGGTTTTATTCAGGGCAAAGGATACGAGCAGATCCGTGATTTGGGGGTCTCTCCCTGCTTTGTCAATAAGGGCGTCGACCGCTTCGGCCAGCAGTAAGCCGGTCTCTAAACTCACTTCAAAATTACTGCTGAGTTTCAGGTCCTTGGAAAAGGTTTTGAGCAGCCGATGATTAAACCGGTCGATAGTCTCCACATGAAACTGAGCGTAGTGATGCAGCAAATGGACCAGTACGGCTTGACTTTTTACTTGCAATTGAGCTTCGGTCATGCTCGTGCCTTGCAGAACTTGATCGGCTAGATCTCCAGCAGCTCCGGTGAAATCCCCTTTGGCAAAAGACTCTAGGGTGTTCAGGATGCGGTTTTTCATCTCGGCCACTGCCTTGTTGGTAAAGGTTATGGCCAAAAGCTTTTTGTAAGCATCGTCTGTTTTGGCCAGGAGGATTTTTCGCAAAAAAGCAACCGTGAGGGCAAAGGTTTTTCCGCTGCCCGCAGAGGCATTATAAATACGAAAAGGAGCCTGGATTTTTTTGGAATCATTCATAAGCCGCGCCTCTAAGATACCATTAAGATTTTCTATAATCACATAAACAGGAACAAATTAAGCCTGCCCAACTGCTGGGAATTTATTGTTAAATTTGCAACACTTTTAAACCTTTAAATACAACAGATATGGCTTTTGAATTACCTTCTTTACCCTATGCGCACGATGCTTTGGAACCCCACATCGACGGGCGTACTATGGAAATACACCACGGGAAACACCACGCGGGTTACACGGCAAATTTAAATGCCGCAGTTTCAGGAACGGCTCTTGAAGGCCAAGACATAGAAAGCATTTTGCGCGGGTGTGATATGAACAACAAAGCTTTGCGTAATAATGGAGGCGGATTTTACAACCACAATTTATTTTGGCAAGTAATGGGCCCAAATGGTGGTGGCGCTCCACAGGGGGCCTTAGCTGCGGCTATTGATCAGGCTTTTGGTAGTTTTGACGCCTTCAAAGAGGCCTTCTCGCAAGCCGCTAAAACACAATTTGGCTCAGGTTGGGCCTGGCTTTGTGTTAAGGGCGATGGCACTCTTGAAGTTTGCGCTACAGCAAACCAAGACAATCCGCTGATGCCGGGTATCGGTTGTGGTGGTTTCCCGATTTTGGGCCTTGATGTTTGGGAGCACGCCTATTACTTAAACTATCAAAACAGACGTCCTGATTATGTGGCTGCATTTTTTAATGTGATCAACTGGGCGGAGGTTGCTGCGCGCTACGAGGCTGCTAAATAATTAGATTTAGGCCTGTTTTTTTGGCGCGATGAAAACTTGTCGCTTCGGAAAACCAAAAATAAAGACAAATAAAAAAGGTGGACGAGAGTCCACCTTTTTTGCCCCAAATCTTACCATGAACTTAACCTACTTATGTTATGGTAGTGGTCAAATATAGGCAAGGCAAAATTACTTTTCACCTCCTTTTCTTACTTTTCGTTAAAGGCTAAAAAAAATCGACAAACGGCTTAGTAGGCGCGCTCAGGATTCCCCTCGTAGAAGTGGACAAAAGCGCGGTTAACCACCACAGACCCACCTTTTGTAGGGTAGTCTCCGGTAAAGTACCAATCGCCTAAATGTTCCGGGCAAGCCTTGTGCAAATCATCCACGGATTGGAAAATAACTTGTACTTCTGCGCCTAAATCCTCTGTGGTAATAATTTCGGCGATTTTATCAGAGATTTCTTCATCACTAAAAGGCGCATAAAGAGCCTTGACGTGGTTTTCAATATCATGACCCTGAGCGGCTTTTGCCAGGGCGGCTTTACACTTGGCGTATATTTCTTCTACTATGGTGGTGTTGCCACGCTCCTGATGCAAGGCGATGGCCGCATTAAAGGCCACCAAATGCTCAAGTCGCGCCATATCTATTCCGTAACAATCTGGATAGCGTATTTGAGGAGCTGAGGAGACCACGATAATCTTTTTTGGATTAAGACGATCGAGCATCTTTAGAATACTCTTTTTAAGGGTAGTCCCGCGCACAATACTGTCATCAATAATCACAATATTGTCCTCTGGTTTAACCACACCATAAGTCACGTCGTAAACATGGGCCACCAAATCATCGCGGCTGCTGTCTTCGGTGATAAAAGTGCGGAGTTTTACATCCTTTATTGCCAGTTTTTCGGTGCGGATGTTTTGATTTTGAATGGCGGCCAAAGACTCTGAATTCAGCCCGCTATTCAAGGCCAAAATCTGCTGAGTTTTTTGCTTGTTCAGCTCGTCATTTGCGGCTTCCATCATCCCGTAAAACGAGGTCTCTGCCGTATTAGGAATAAACGAAAAAACAGTGTTGTTAATGTCGTGACCGATGCTTTTAAGGACTTTCGGCATCACCAGTCGTCCGAGCATTTTGCGCTCGCGATAAATCTCGGCATCACTTCCTCTTGAGAAGTAAATACGCTCAAAAGAACAAGATTTTCGCGGTAAGGCAGGATGAATTTGTGAAAGTTTAGTTTCCCCAGATTTGCGAATGATCAAGGCATGACCGGGAGTAAGCTCATGGATTTGCTCAAAGGCCACATTAAATACGGTCTGAATCACGGGGCGCTCACTGGCCACCACCACCACCTCATCATCTTCATAGTAATAGGCTGGGCGAATTCCTGCAGGATCACGCAAAACAAAGGCGTCTCCATGCCCCAGAAGTCCGGCCATGGCGTAGCCACCATCCCAGTGTTTGGCCGCTTTTTTGAGGATTTTCTCAATACTCAAATGCTCTACGATATAGGGCGAGGCTTCTTTTTTATTTAAACCTTGCGCCTTTGCCTGCTTGTAGAGTTTGCGCACGGCATCGTCTAAAAAATGCCCGATTTTTTCCATCACAGTGATGGTATCGGCTTTCTCTTTAGGGTGCATGCCCAGCTCAATGAGGTTTTGAAAAAGCTCATTGGTGTTAGTCATGTTAAAGTTGCCCGCAATGATTAGGTTGCGGTGCATCCAGTTGTTTTGACGCAAAAACGGGTGAACGGTTTCTATGCTGTTGCCCCCGAAAGTTCCGTAACGCACATGCCCCAAAAGCAGTTCGCTGAGATAAGGAATACGCTTTTTTTGGAGGTCGATGTCATCGCTAAGACTAGGGTCTTTGGCAAATTCGTTATTGATGCGGGCGTTGATTTGCCCGAAAATGTCTTGGATGGGTTGCGCGGCATTTGAGCGGATGCGACTGATGTAGCGCTCTCCTGGAGCCACGTCGAGTTTAATGCCTGCCAGACCAGCACCGTCTTGACCGCGATTGTGCTGCTTTTCCATCATCAAATACATCTTGTTAATCCCGTAAAAAGACGACCCGTATTTTTCTTTGTAAAAGCTCAGCGGCTTTTTTAATCGGACTAGGGCAATACCACACTCGTGTTTTAACGGATCACTCATTGTATTAGGAAAACTTAATGGAGTTCAATATCGAATTGGGTGAGTTGTTTGAATTGTTGTAAGCGACTGTAGAGTTCTTCGCGGGTCAAATTTTCAAGCCGCTCGATACCGAATTTCTCTACACAAAACGAGGCCAAAGCCGAACCATGGACAATGGCTTTTTTCATATTGTCAAAGCTGTAATCTTCGGTTTGGGCTAAAAAACCAGCAAAACCTCCGGCAAAAGTATCTCCAGCGCCAGTGGGGTCAAAAACCTCCTCAAGAGGTAAGGCGGGCGCAAAAAATACCTCGTCTTTATGAAATAATAGAGCGCCGTGCTCTCCCTTTTTAATGATCACATATTTTGGACCCATCTCTTGAATTTTCTGAGCGGCGCGGACCAAAGAATATTCTCCGGTGAGTTGACGGGCCTCTTCATCGTTAATGGAAATGACATCCACGCGTTTCATGACCTCAACCAAAGCATCCCAGGTGTGTTCCATCCAAAAATTCATGGTATCCAAGATTACTAGCTTAGGGGCACTCATTTGATCCAGCACAGAAGATTGCACCTCTGGATGTAAATTACCCAAGAGCACCACTTCTGAATCGCGATAGTTTTCAGGAACTACAGGATTAAAATCCGCCAAGACATTCAGCTCAGTAGCCAATGTATCTCGGGTATTCATATCGTTGTGGTATTTCCCTGCCCAGAAAAAGGTTTTACCGTCTTTGACCACTTCAATACCCGAAGTGTCCATGCCGCGACTTTCCAGGAGCTCAAGATATTCTGCGGGAAAATCTCCACCCACCACTGAGACCAGGGCTCCTTTAGCGTGATATTGGGCTGCAGAAAGACCGATATAGGTGGCCGCTCCTCCGAGTATTTTGTCGGTTTTGCCAAAAGGTGTTTCGATGGCGTCAAAGGCTACGGTGCCCACAATAACGAGTTGACTCATTGGGTCGATTTAGTTTGGGTCAAAAATAATCAATTCTGCCGGATATCCCCTTTGTAATTAAAAGTAAGATTTGTGAGTGGGTTTTTGTGGCAAGCATCAAACAGAATGGCTTGATGTCTATAGAATGATCGCTCAAATGCAAATTGGAGCATGTCCTTTGAATTAGATTTAAGATAAAAATCAATCGGGGGGACGACCGAGGTTTTCCAGCTAGAAGGACCATGGATTTTTAATCTTTTTCAATAATAATATTTAATAAGGTTTCAGAAAGGCCGGTTTTGATTGGTATAAAATGCTTTTTCAAGAGAATATTGACTCGTTGGAAATCAGTTAAATAGGAGTTTTTTTCTCTTTGTGAAGGAAAATTCCTGCACTTCACCGATAAAATTGGCAAACACAACGAATATATGCATACCTAGCATACAGCCGTGCGGGACTCATTATATATTTGACTTGTTCAACCCCAAATTTTGAACGAAACCAAATACTTATAAACGATGAGAAAATACTATTTTTCATTACGCAACAACCTACTTCTTAGCGCATTTACTGTGCTTTTTTTCACATTATTTACCGCTAGTGCTCAAGTAGGTATTGGTACGACCACACCTCAGGCTATGCTTGATGTAGTAGCCTCTGATCCGGCAAACCCAACTGCAAAGGATGGATTCTTAATGCCGCGGGTAACTTCACTAACCCAAGATTTTCAGGCAACAGCCGTGGGAACAATGGTTTTCTATTCTGGTCCAACAGGAACCGGTCACGGAAACATGAAAAACACGGTTTATTTCTTTGATGGAAATAACTGGAAAAATATGTCTGGCGAGATTGCGTCTACCACAGATCCAAAGGCTTTATACGAATATGATGCAGTAAACAAAGGTGTTGTTTTTTGGATTGATCCTGATGATCCTTATCACTATAAAATTGTCTCGCCTGTAGAATTCGATAATATTCCCTTTGGTGATTCAGATTGTGCGAGTCACATGTGTGGAGCAAACTCCCTTGGAGGGTATAATAAAACCAAATCCTGGACTCAGGCTCACTCAGGATTAGCACCCGCCTCATATGTAAACGGAACGGCGTATTATTTTGATGGAGATTCTAGTGTAGGTAATAGCCATAATGGCTGGTATACGCCTTCACATGATGAAATGGCTCTATTAATTACAGACAGAACCGATATAAGCAATAACTTTCCTGCAGGAGGAACTACAATAAATCCGGCGAGTAAATACTATTATACCTCGAACCAGGATTGGAATTCTTTGGTGCTAGTAGTTACTTTTGAATCGGGCGCGCCTTCTACATACTGGAGGTACAAAACAGTTACCTACTCTGATGGTTCGCTTCGGGTAGTTAAAGAAATAGGAGGATAATCAATAAAATTTCAAAGATTATGCCCCTACTTAACACTCTGTCCGATTATATTTTGAGAGCAACTTCCATCATTTTATGGATGTTTACATCTTTTGCAATGACTGCTCAAATTGGAATTGGTCTTCCAGCAGGCGAAGATCCTGAATCTACCCTAGATGTGCGGTATGATTCGGCTGTTAGTCCAGGATTTCTAATGCCTCGGGTTACTGCTCTTCCTACAGGAGATATTGCCCAAGGAATGCTGGTTTTTTACTGTCCCAATTGTACTGATTCGGATGGCGATGGTAATATAAATTACGAAGAGGGGACCTATTATGTGTACACTGATCATGATGGAGATGGTGATCTAGAATGGACTACCTTGGCAGAATCTTCTGGAATTACTCTGCCGGACACCCAAGCCCCCACTGTTCCAACAAATTTAATTGCCTCAGGCCCAACAATGTCCTCCATTGATTTAACATGGACCGCTTCCACAGATAATATTGGGGTCACCGGATATTATATCTATTTTTCTGGAGGAAGCCTTGCGGCCACAGTTACAAGTGGTACATCGACTACCATTACAGGCCTTTCCTCTAATACATCTTACACTTTCTATGCCACGGCTTATGACGCAGCTGGAAATGAGTCTAATTCGAGTAATGA
>JALRAI010000069.1 GCA_023258055.1 Flavobacteriaceae bacterium
CTAAATCGGGATTGTTTTGGAAGGCGGCCACTATCGGGGTCATCCAGTTTTGAACCACTTTAATATCGTTATTCAGCAAGATATATAAGGAATAAGGCTCGCCGTTCTGGAGATGAATCTGGGATTGGATCTCGGAAATTGCGCGATTATAGCCCCCTGCGTAACCTAGATTTTTGCTCAGAGCTATGGACCTGATTTCGGGATAATGTGTCCTGAGCCAGGATAAAGAGTCATCGTTAGACCCATTATCGGCCACGATGATGTCTCCTTCAGGGCTGTAGCGCAGCAGTGGGCCCATGAATTCTTGCATCAAGGCCAGGCCATTGTAGTTCAGAACAATTATCGCAGTTTTCACAGTTGCAATTTAGCCCGAAATCACACAAATATCCTCATGATATTGCACAAAAATGGCGCAACCTTTACCTTTACCCAGAATCTTATTCACCAAGGGGTTTGAGGCCCCTAGATTATCGCAACACTATGCCAGGATTTGAAGTATTTGGAGCCCGTGAGCGTGCTCAAGTCAATGAAGTTTTAGAAACAGGAGTGCTCATGCGCTATGGTTTTGACGGGATGCGTCAAGGGCGGTTTAAAGCTCTAGAATTTGAGCAGGCCTTTGCTCAGCGCATGGGGGTAGACCATTGTCAATTAGTCTCTAGTGGAACTGCTGCTTTAACTGTAGCTCTAGCCAGTGCCGGTGTCGGAGCAGGAGATGAGGTCATCATGCCGACCTTTACTTTTGTGGCGAGTTTTGAGTCTATTTTAATGCTCGGAGCAATTCCTGTTCTGGTGGATATTGATGATACTTTAACTCTTGATCCTAAGGCTGTTGCGGCAGCGGTTACTGAGAAAACTAAAGCCGTTATGCCAGTGCATATGTGCGGGTCTATGGCCGATCTCGATGCCTTAAAAGAAATTTGTAAAGCCCATGATTTGATTCTTTTAGAAGATGCTTGTCAGGCCATCGGCGGGACCTATAAAGGTACAGCGCTTGGGGCCTATGGAGATTTGGGCTGTTTTTCGTTTGATTTTGTCAAGACCATCACCTGTGGTGAAGGGGGCGCGGTAATCACTAACAACACAAATTATAAAGTCAATGCCGATCAATATCAAGACCACGGACACGACCATATAGGAATGGACCGTGGGGCAGAGACACACCCAACCCTTGGCTATAATTTTCGTATATCTGAATTGCATGCGGCGGTAGGCCTCGGCCAACTGGAGCGTTTTGACGAAATTTTGGACCGTCAAAAAGCGCATTACGACATCCTAGCTCAGGCCCTGGGTGATGTCCCTGGCGTAAGCTTTAGACGTGTGCCAGAAGGCGGGGTGCAAAACCATTCATTTTTAAATATCTTTTTGCCGACGGCCGAAAAAGCCGAGCAAGCGCAAAAAGCCTTATCGGCCGCGGGTATAGACGCCTGTTTTTATTGGTTTAAAAACAACTGGCATTACATCAACGGGTGGGAACATTTAACTCAGGTCAAAAGCATTGCCCCGGTGAGTCCACAAATCGAGGAAAATCTCCTACAACTGCGCCACAAAGATTTCAGTCAAAGCGACCATTATATTGGGCGTACTTTGAGCTTTTTAGTAAAATTAGGTTGGGATCAGGCCACTGTAGCACAGCGCGCTCGAGTCATGCGTGAAACTTTACTCAGTTTGTAAGAACGGGCGGCAACCTTTGATTTAATGGCCAGAGACCTGTTTAATAAGGAAGGTAATCGGTAATTTCTAGACCGTAACCTATCATCCCCACACGTTTGCTTTGCTGGTGGTTGGAAATCAATTTGATTTTGTGAATGCCTAAATCGTGCAGAATCTGCGCCCCGATACCAAAATCCTTATTGTCCATGGGGAGTTGAGGGGCTTTGACTACAGTCCCAGTCACCTGCATGGTCTTGAGTTGCGCCAATCGCCCGAGCACATTTAAAGAAGGATTGTTTTGGTTGATAAATACCATAGCGCCGAGTCCTTGATCGCTGATCACCTGAAACATGGAATCCAGAGTTTGGTGTGCGTCTTGTGTTAAGGTGGCCAAAAGATCGTTATTGACCATTGAAGCATTAACACGCACGGGAACCTCTGTATTTGCGTTCCAGGTTCCTTTTGTTAGCGCAATGTGCACTTGATTATTTGTGGTTTGCAAGTAGGCACGAAGTCTAAAACGACCAAATCGGGTCTCCACTTCAAAGTCCTCTTTCTTTTCTATCAAAGAATCGTGTTCCATACGATAGGCGACAAGATCTTCGATCGAAACCAATTTTAGATTAAACTGTTTGGCAACATCCACCAGTTGAGGCAAACGGGCCATAGTCCCGTCTTCATTCATGATTTCCACAATGACCCCAGCAGGTTGAAATCCAGCCAATCGCGCAAAATCTATAGCCGCCTCGGTGTGGCCTGTACGCCGCAAAACGCCACCTTCTTTAGCCACTAGAGGGAAAATATGCCCAGGTCGGCTTAAATCATGTGGTTTGGTCTCGGCCGCGGTCAAAGCCTTTATGGTCTTAGCGCGATCAGAAGCAGAAATCCCAGTGGTTACTCCTGAGCCCCGTAAATCCACCGAAATGGTAAAGGCGGTCTCCATGGGGTCGGTATTATTACCTACCATCATCTCGAGCTGGAGGTTTTTACAGCGTGATTCGGTCAGTGGAGCGCAAATAAGCCCACGACCATGGGTGGCCATAAAATTGATCATTTCAGGAGTGACACATTCAGCAGCGGCCAAAAAATCCCCTTCATTTTCACGATCTTGATCATCCACCACGATGATGACCTCGCCCCGCTTAATGGCTGCGATAGCGTCCTGAATGGAATCCAAAACAATCTCTTGTTGGTTTGTGCTAGTGTTCTGGGTCATGCGTCAATTTTCTTGGGTGGGTGCAAATATAGGGATTGGGCCTGACTATTTCTTTTTACGCCATTTAAAACGCTGAAAAAAGGCATCAAAATCAAATATGCCCTGATCGGTAGTCGCCCGGTAAGTAAGCCATATACTCAAGGGGAGCATAATAAAACTACTGATCCATGTGGCCATAAAGGGGTGCATGGTGCCATCTTCTGCACTGTTTTTGGCAAAAATCCCAATAAAGTGATAGGTCAAAAATAGCACAATAGCTATGACCATAGGTAGGCCCATTCCTCCTTTGCGTATAATTGCGCCCAGAGGGGCACCCACGAAAAATAGGATGATACAAGAAATGGCTAAGGCAAATTTTTCATGCAAGGCGATTTCGTGCTTGTTTAAGGTTTTGATCAGTTGTTGGTGGTTTTTCTTTTTTGAACCCAGGGCTTGAATAGAACTCCGCACATTATCCAGGGCGGTACCGGCGATACGCACTTGTTGACGAATATCATAAAGATCAAGTACCGAATTAAACTCTTTTTTGTTTTTGATTTGCTTGTAGGTCGAATCCGCAAATTGTGAAAAACCGGTACGGAAGTACATATTGCCCGTCATTTGGGCGATATCGTCACTAAACACATTGGATAAGCGGTCGATTTCAGGAATCAGCTCACCCACATTGTACATATTGTGGTTATTCAGGTTGTTCTCCTTATCGATATCGGTATCGTTAAGTTCAGTAAGGTCGATATGAATGGTATAGGTCTCAAATGCACTTTTGGCAAAGGGTCTATTAATGCGTTCCTTAACCCCATTACTGAGTTGAATATCTTCGTAATAGTGACCGTTATTTAAAATCAGTGAAAGCGTATTTGAGTCTTCGGCACTGGCTAGTTCTCCGGATTCAGCCATAATTACCGTGGTGTTTTCGCTGGGGCTTTCGGGATTTTTTTTGTGGATGATCACGTGTTTTAAATATTGGTCTCGATCACCGTACTTTTCATCCACCTTGATGTTGAAATCATCCCCAATAGAGCTGAATTGCCCTGCGACTATGGCCATAGACGGGCTGACTTGGGCGATGTTTCGCCTGAGATTCTGCCATTTGTACTCAGAATAGGGGATCACATTATTGGCAAAAACAAAAGCCACCGCTGAGAGCACTAAAATAAATACCGAAAGACTGCGCATAGCGCGTTGCAGCGAGATTCCTGTGGATTTCATGGCGGCAAACTCATATTGCTCTGAGAGCGTCCCGAATACCATTAAGGAAGTCACCAATATGGTCAAAGGCAAAACTAATGGGATGAGTTTTGGGGTAAAAAACCAAAGAAATTTTAAAATTATGGCAAAAGACAAATCCTTACCAGCCAGCTCCGAGATATACAACCAAATGGTTTGAAGCACAAAGATGAACATCAAAATAATAAAGACGCTAAAAAACGTCTTTAAAAAACTGGTCAATATATAGCGGTCGAGAATTTTCACTAGATCAGTAAAGCGTATTGATGTAGTAGCCCTGGTCTTGATACTTATTGAGATTAACTTCAAAAGTATCTTTGGCTAAGTTTTGATTTGGCGTAAAACTCTTTACAGTCAAAATAAACTGAGTGCCTTGGGCGTCAGTTTGGATCAGTTTGTAAATGTGATTTGTGGCCGTATCGATACCCAGGAGCATATGTTTGATTTCGGCTTCTGAATCGATAGGGTAGAGTTTGACATATTGGATGTTTCTACCAGCGACCTTTTGTTTTATGTCCCAGGCGTAAGTATAGCCTTGCTTATAAAACGTCAATAATTTAGACGGGGTAACACTTTTATCTTGATCGGGATCTAAATCGCTTACCGTAATTTCCATATCATCAGGAGCGATAGTGTAGAGTTTATCTCCGTCATAAACGCGGTTCATTCCCATCATGCTCAGGCGATAACGCTCCCCACTGAGCAATACATTGCCCTGGGTTTTTTGATCGACTTGTTCTTTTTGATTGACCAAATTCCAAGTAAAATCAATTTCAATATTGTCATAGCTACTGACCTTTTTGGCTACCGCATCCAATAGGGCTTGGGCCTGCTGCGCGTCTTGGGCTAACACCGGGACAGGAGTCATGAAAATGAAGGCCAGGCTTGTGCTGAGTAACAGGAGTTTATTCTTGAGTTTCATTGTCTAATAATTTGTTTAAGGCCTCTAAATCAGGCACCAAAATTTGACGCGCCTTACTGCCTTCAAAAGGACCTACAATACCGGCCGCCTCGAGCTGATCAATAATACGCCCTGCTCGGTTGTAGCCTAGTTTTAATTTGCGCTGTAAAAGCGAAGCCGAACCTTGCTGAGCGATGACCAATACTTCGGCGGCATCCCGGAATAAGGCATCGCGCTCATCAATAGAAATATCAAGACTCGTGCCAGATTCCTCTCCGACGTATTCTGGTAATAAATGAGCGTCAGCATAAGCTTTTTGGCCGCCGATATATTCTGTAATATCGGCCACCTCTGGGGTGTCTAAAAAAGCACACTGCAGGCGCACTAGATCATTGCCTTGAGTGTATAGCATATCTCCACGACCGATCAATTGATCTGCTCCTGAGGAATCTAAAATGGTTCTTGAATCAATTTTACTGGTTACCCTAAAGGCGATACGCGCCGGGAAATTAGCTTTGATGATCCCGGTAATAACATTAACCGAAGGACGCTGTGTGGCGATAATTAAATGTATCCCAATAGCACGGGCGAGCTGAGCCAAACGCGCTATGGGGGTTTCCACCTCTTTACCAGCGGTCATGATCAGGTCGGCAAATTCATCAATAACCAGCACGATGTAAGGGAGATATCGATGGCCGTCGTGAGGATTGAGCTTACGGGCCTTGAACTTCTCGTTATATTCTTTGATGTTACGCACCATGGCATCTTTGAGCAGATCATAGCGCTGATCCATCTCGATACAGAGTGAATTTAGGGTATGGATGACTTTGGTGGTATCGGTAATGATGGCCTCTTCGGTATCAGGTAATTTGGCCAAATAATGACGCTCGATCTTATTAAAAAGAGTAAGCTCTACCTTTTTAGGGTCCACCAAAACAAACTTGACTTCAGCCGGGTGTTTTTTATAGAGCAGTGAGGCTAAAATGGCATTGAGTCCCACCGATTTACCTTGACCTGTGGCTCCTGCCATGAGCAAGTGGGGCATTTTGGCCAAATCCACCACAAAGGTTTCATTGCTGATGGTTTTTCCTAGGGCCAAAGGCAATTCCATTTCTGCCTTTTGGAATTTAGGAGAGGCAATCACGCTGCGCATGGAGACCATCTGCGGGGATTTGTTAGGGACTTCAATCCCTATGGTTCCTTTTCCTGGTATTGGTGCGATAATACGAATCCCCAGCGCAGAAAGCGAAAGGGCAATATCGTCCTCGAGGTTTTTGATTTTTGAAATGCGAATACCCGCTTCAGGGACAATTTCGTAGAGGGTCACAGTAGGGCCAATAGTTGCTTTAATATTGGCAATACCGATGTTATAATTGTTTAAGGTGTCGATAATACGCCTCTTGTATTCCTCGAGCTCCTGTTCGTCGATCGTAATTCCTTTTCCTCCAGAATAATCTTTAAGCAGTTCTATAGAAGGAAATTTGAAGTTTTTGAGCTCTAAGGTGGGATCAAAGGTGCCAAAATCTTGAACCAATTGTTCGCTGGTGGTCAGTGGCACTTCTTCTTTGGCGGTTTCTATCTCCAAAGACACATCGTCTTCAGGGCTGGTCACAAGTTTGGGCTCTTTTACCTCTGTTGGTTCCTCTTGCTTTGGCTGAAAAGGATCGTCAAATTCTGGACTTGAGTCCGTTAAAGCCTCAGGATTTTGGTCAAAACTTACGGTTTGAGGCTGCTCGTCCTCAGGTTCCTGTGGCTCACCATCACTGTCTCCGTGAATGGATTCAATGGTATCGCTTGCCGCAGTTACGGCGTCTTTTATTTTGCGCGGTCTGTTTTTTACCCACTGAATCAGGCTATCGGGTGTCCATTTAAGTCTGATTACCAGATAAATAAGTCCTGTAAAACCCAAAAGTAAACCCAGACCCGTGGCCCCCATATATCCGATCAGGATATCGCTAATTTCATAACCCACTACACCGCCTAACAAGGGATTGCTGCTGATTAAAAAGCCAAGGCATAAACTCAGCCATATCATGAGATAGAGTCCCCAAAACCAAAATTTTCTAAGCGGTCGTGTGGCTAAATTGAAAAATAAGTAAAGGCCAGAGACCACAAACAAGCCAGCTAAGATAAAGGCCGCTAATCCAAAACCGTTGTAGATAAACAGATCACCCAGGGTGTTTCCCAGGTGGCTTAAATAATTGTCTGCAGGGGTAGTGCGCTCAAAAGAGCCCACCATGCTTTGATCGTTTTGCCAGCTCAACATATAAGAGGCAAAAGAAATAATCAGAGCAATACCAAATAAGGTCAAAAATCCACCCAGAAGCACCGATTGCTGACGCGACAGGGAAAATCGCTGAGTTTTTGTCTGGGTTTTTTTAGATTTTTTTTGCGCTTTTTTAAAAAACATGCCTTAGGTTGAGTATGTACAAATATACAAGGATAGCCTTCAGTATACAAGGAGGGACCTAATTAAAGGAGCCCTAGTTTTTGGCCGTAAATTATCGCAGCAATAATCAGTGAAAATAAGGCTGCAATACTCACAAAACCTGCCGCCATATCCTTAATCCGTCCGATCTTCGGATCAAATTCAGGCTGAATAATATCACAGAGTCGCTCAATGGTGGTGTTGATGCCTTCTGCCAAGAGGACTAATCCGATGGCCAAGGTTTGAAGGGCCCAAGCCCATGGTTCTATTTGACAATAAAAACCCATAACCGTAATAACCACTCCAACTGCAAGTTGTATCCGAAAGGCCCGCTCGCGCAATAAAATCAGCATGCCGCGCAAAGCAACTTTAGTGGCCTGTAATACGCTTTGATCGGGTCTCATCTAAGACAAAGCCTTAAGCGCACTGTCAAAATCCGGTGCTTGTCCTATTTCGGGAACCAACTCGGTATAAACTACATTGTGCTCAGAATCGGTTACAACAACTGCTCGGGTATGTAAGCCGGCAAAAGCCCCGGACTCAATCTCTACGCCATAATCTCGCCCGAATTGTCCTGTTTTAAAGTCGCTTAACACCACGACATCATCTAGGCCATCGGCGGCACAAAACCGTGCTTGGGCAAAGGGTAAATCTCTCGAGATACAAAGTATGACCGTGTCACTATGGCTACTGGCATGCTCGTTAAAGGTGCGCACCGAGGCGCTGCATACCCCTGTGTCTACACTGGGGAAAATATTTAGCACTAATTTTTTACCTGAGTAGTCGCTCAGACTTACTGGATTTAAGTCCTTGTTGATTAGGGTAAAATCTGGACATTTTGTCCCTATTTCAGGGAGGTTGCCATTTGTTGTGGTGGGGGTGCCCCCGAGGGTAATCTTTGCCATAGTTTTTTATTTTGTTTGAGCAATTTGTCTGATTTTTATACGAAAGGCCGCAAATAACAAAGTCATAAACGGACTGATCCAATTGAAAATGGCGTATCCGGCATAAGACAAGGTGTCTACACCCAACACACTACTTTGGTAGGCCCCACATGTATTCCAAGGAATCAATGCCGAGGTTACTGTACCACTATCTTCGAGGGTTCTGGATAAATTCTCAGGGGCGAGTCCTTTGTCCTTATAGGCTTTGGCATACATTTTACCCGGTACTACTATGGCCAAATACTGATCACTCGCAGCGATATTTAGAGCCAAACAGCTGGCAACCGTGCTAGCAAATAAACCAAAGGTGGTGTGAAAGAGTTTGAGTAGGGCTTCAGAGATACTCGATAATGCGCCAATAGCCTCCATCACACCCCCAAAAACCATAGCACATATGATCAGCCAAATGGTCCCCAGCATACCGGCCATACCCCCTGAGGTAAATAAATCATTCAGTGGGGCATAGGTGGTAGGGATTTCAATTGAGACCGTAATGGCATTCATAATGCCCTTGTAACCCGCTATTAAATCTAAGGATTTTCCTCCACCGATTAGGGCCACTAGTTCGGGTTGCGTCCATAAGGCGGCCACTGCGGCAAGGAGCGTGCCGGTGAACAAAGCGATCAAGGGGGTCACTTTTTTTACGATCATAAAAATTACTAAGGCAGGGACCACAAAAAGCCATGGACTTACCATAAAGGCCGTATCAATTGCAGCCAACATCTGAGTGGTTTCTGAAACGCCTTGAGGGTCAAGACTAAATCCCAATACGCCAAAAAACAATAGGGTTACCACAAAACTCGGTACTGTGGTATAGGTCATGTATTTTATGTGGGTAAACAAATCTGTTCCCGCCATGGCAGGGGCCAAATTTGTGGTGTCACTCATGGGCGAGAGTTTGTCGCCAAAATAAGCCCCAGAGATTACCGCACCAGCGGCCATACCTGCATCAATGCCCAAAGCATTGGCAATACCGATCATAGCAATACCCACAGTGGCTGAGGTGGTCCAACTGCTTCCTGTGGCAATGGAAATAATGGCGCAGATCACCACAGTCGAAATCAAAAATATGGACGGTTTTAAAAGACTAAGCCCGTAGTAAATCATGGTCGGGATAATGCCACTGAGCAGCCAAGTGCCCGCCAGGGCACCGACCATCAATAATATTAAAATGGCTCCAGT
>JALRAI010000006.1 GCA_023258055.1 Flavobacteriaceae bacterium
GTGTCGGTTTCAATAGCATTGATGGCTTCAGTACCACTGCGCACTGGGGTTACCCTGTAATTTCTTTGTTCAAGGAATAAAATATGTGGTTTTAACAAATCAATTTCATCGTCAACCCAAAGGACTTTAATCTCATTCATATACGTATATTTGTCTTGCGCTTTTCTAGTAATAATAACCTTTGAGGACGCGTTTTAGTATGCTAAAAATACACCTAAAGGTGCTAATTAATCGTTAAAATTTGAGTAATTCTCACAAGTTAAAAATTATCAATGATCCGATTTATGGATTCATACCGGTTCACAATGAATTAATATTTCAAGTCATTGAGCACCCTTTTGTTCAGCGGTTGAGACATATTTCTCAAATGGGGCTGAGTTATTTAGTTTATCCGGGCGCGCATCACACCAGGTTTCATCACGCTTTAGGCGCTATGTTTTTAATGCAGCGAGCTGTGTCTGTGCTGCGTCAAAAACGAGTAGCGATTTCAAGCGATGAAGAAGAAGCTTTGTATTTGGCTATTTTACTACACGACATAGGCCATGGTCCGTTTTCCCATGGGTTGGAGGGAATTATTGTGCCGGGTATGTCCCATGAAGGACTGTCTTTATCGATCATGGATCGGTTAAATGATGAGTTTAAAGGAGCTTTGAATTTGGCTATAGAAATATTTACCGGTAGGTATCCAAAACAGTTTCTAAAGCAACTCGTCTCTGGTCAACTCGATATGGACAGACTTGATTTTTTACGAAGAGATAGTTTCTACACGGGAGTTGCCGAAGGTTCTATAAGTGCCCAACGACTCATTGCGATGCTGCATGTGGTTAATGATTGTTTGGTGGTAGAAGAAAAGGGTATACATTCAGTCGAAAACTTTTTAGTGGCCAGGAGGCTCATGTACTGGCAAGTCTATTTGCATAAAGCTTCACTCTGTGCAGAGCATGTTTTGATGAAGATTATTGCACGAGCCCGAGAATTGTCCCAAAAAGGCATGTCCATCGGCATCCATGGACCTTTGAATTACTTTTTAGCTCGTAAAAGTGATGAAGGTTTATCCGCCGAAGATCTCGACTATTTTTTGAAACTAGACGACATTGATGTATTGGCTGCCCTTAAACTTTGGGTGGACCACGATGATTTTGTGCTCAGTCAATTGTCCAAAACAATCATTAAACGCCGATTGTTTAAAATAAAAATAAAAGAAATCCCTTTTTCCGCAGATAAATTGCAAGAAAAGCGTCAAAAATTTGCGCAGAAACACAACCTTTCGCTCCACGAAGCATCTTATTTTGTGTTTACTGGAAGCATTTCTAATCTAGCCTACAATCGATCCAGAGAGAATATTCAGCTTCTTCGCAAAGATGGATCGCTGATTGACGTGGCACAAGCCAGCGATCAATTGCACATTAAAGCCTTGTCAGAAAAGGTGGTGAAGTATTTTCAATGTTATCCAAAAACCCTTGAATAGAAACGCTTTTTTTATATTTGCACATTGATACCATTTGAATGGAATTTACAGCCAACCAAATTGCAGAAATACTTAGCGGCACAGTCGATGGAGATGGGGCAGTAGCTGTTTCTCGATTATCAAAGATCGAAGAGGGCACAAAAGGCAGCTTAACTTTTTTGGCCAACCCAAAATACACCAATTACATTTACTCAACTCAGGCCTCGATTGTCATTGTTAGTCAAGATTTTAAGCCAGAGCAAGACATACAGGCGACCTTAATTAGAGTAGAAGACGCCTACAGCGCCTTCTCAACGCTTTTGTCATATTACAACCAGGTTAAGATGAACAAACAGGGCATTGAACAGCCTGTTTATATTTCTGATTCTGCACGCTACGGAGAAAAATGTTACATCGGTGCCTTTGTTTACATTGGTGAGAACGCGGTCATTGGTGACAATGTAAAAATTTATCCCAACGCCTATATCGGAGATAATGTGGTGATCGCAGATAATGCGGTTGTTTTTTCCGGGGCCAAAATTTACTCTGAAACCCAAATCGGTGAGGGGACTGTAATTCACAGTGGGGCAATAATTGGAGCCGATGGCTTTGGTTTTTCTCCAAATGACAAAGGAACCTACGATAAAGTCCCACAGATAGGTAATGTAATCATTGAATCTAATGTGGATGTGGGTGCTGGTACAACTATTGATCGCGCGACTCTTGGTTCGACCATTATCCGAAGCGGTGTTAAGCTCGATAATCAAATACAAATTGCCCACAATGTGGAAATCGGCAAGAATACTGTGATTGCGGCGCAAACCGGTATTGCTGGATCAACTAAAATCGGCGAAAATTGTATGATTGGCGGCCAGGTCGGGATTGTGGGCCATATTACCATCGGTAACAATGTCAAAATTCAGGCCCAAAGCGGTATTGGCCGCTCCATTAAGGACAATGAGGTGCTCCAGGGATCTCCTGCCTTTAATTATGGCGAATACAGCAAGAGTTACGTTCACTTTAAAAATTTACCCAAAATTGTTCGAGCGTTTGACGCTTTAGAAAAAAAAGTCAATAATGACAAATAGTAATGGCAAGCAAACAACCATCGCCTCAGAAGTTTCTCTGACCGGCGTTGGCCTGCATACAGGAAAAAATGTTACCCTAACCCTAAAGCCTGCACCTGAAAATTACGGTTATAAATTTGTTCGCGTAGACCTCGAAGGTGCCCCTGTTATTGAGGCTGATGCTAATTATGTAGTCAATACTCAGCGCGGGACAAATCTCGAGAAGGAGGGCGTAAAAATTCAAACCTCAGAGCACGTTTTAGCGGCCTTGGTCGGTATGGAGGTGGATAATTGTATTTTAGAGTTAGACGCGCCGGAACCCCCAATTATGGATGGTTCATCTAAATTCTTTGTCGAAGCGATTGAAAAAGCGGGCATTGTAGTTCAAGAGGCGGATCGCGAGGAGTTCGTTGTGGATGAGGTCATTTCGTTTTTGGACGAAGAGACAGGTAGCGAATTGACCATTATTCCGGCCAAAGAATATCAGGTCACCACAATGGTTGATTTTGGAACCAAAATATTAGGGACCCAAAACGCCACATTAAATACCCTGAGCGATTTCAAAGAAGAGATTTCGAACTCCAGAACATTTAGTTTTCTGCATGAAATTGAGATGTTATTAGAGCATGGGCTTATCAAAGGAGGGGATTTAAACAATGCTATTGTTTATGTGGATAAGGAGTTGTCCGAGGGCACCATGGATAAGCTACGAGCGGCATTTAAAAAGGATAAAATTTCGGTCAAGCCAAACGGAATTCTGGACAATTTGACCTTGCACCATCCTAACGAGGCTGCTCGTCACAAATTACTCGATGTTCTAGGGGATTTAGCCTTAATCGGCACGCGCATTCGTGGAAAGGTCATTGCCAATAAACCAGGACACTACGTCAATACCCAGTTTGCGAAAAAACTCAGCAAAATCATCAAGGACCGCAAGAGACACGCGGTGCCGAAATTTGACGTTTATAAAACCCCTGTTAAGGACGTAAATCAAATTATGGCTATGTTGCCCCATCGTCCTCCTTTTTTGTTGGTGGACAAAATATTGGAGCTGGGTTCTGATCGTGTGGTGGGTTTGAAAAACGTTACCATGAATGAGCCATTTTTTGTAGGCCATTTTCCAGGAGCACCTGTAATGCCTGGGGTTTTGATTGTTGAGGCTATGGCACAAACCGGTGGAATATTGGCCTTGAGTACGGTCCCAGATCCCGAAAATTATTTGACCTTCTTCATGAAGATTGACAATGTTAAATTTAAACATCAAGTGAATCCCGGGGATACATTAGTATTTACCCTAGATTTAATTACCCCAATTCGACGCGGGATAGTTCATATGGCAGGAAAAGCTTATGCGAATGATCGCATGGTTACAGAGGCTGAACTTATGGCCCAAATTGTAAAAACAAAATAGTACATGAATCAACCACTGGCTTACGTTCATCCTGGTGCGAAAATCGCAAAAAACGTTGTAATTGAACCATTTACAACTATACACAATAATGTTGTTATCGGTGAAGGCACTTGGATAGGATCCAATGTAACGATAATGGAAGGGGCGAGAATCGGTAAGAATTGTAATATTTTCCCCGGTTCGGTTATCTCAGCCATCCCTCAGGACTTGAAATTTAAAGGAGAGGAAACCACAGCCGAAATTGGAGACAATACCACAATTCGTGAATATGTTACCATAAATCGCGGGACTATTGACCGCGGAAAAACTGTGGTGGGAAAAAATTGCTTGATCATGGCTTATTGCCATATCGCACACGATTGCATCGTTGGGGATAATTGTATATTTTCAAATAATAGCACTCTGGCGGGGCACATCAATGTGGGTGACTACGTGGTTTTGGCAGGGATGACCGCTGTACATCAGTTTTGTATGATCGGTAATCACGCCTTTGTTACCGGAGGTTCGTTGGTTCGTAAAGATGTACCTCCATACGTTAAGGCGGCTCGTGAGCCCTTGTCTTATGTAGGAATTAACTCGGTCGGTTTAAGACGCCGAGGCTATTCAAGTGAGCAAATCCGTGAGATTCAGAGCATTTATCGCATTTTATATCAAAAAAATTATAACAATACCCAAGCCGCACAAATCATAGAGGCAGAACTTGAGGCGACGCCCGAGCGTGATGAAATATTGCAGTTCATTAAGGACTCCAAACGAGGTATCATGAAAGGGTATTTTCAAAATTAATAAGCATTTATATGGCAACGACTTCAGACATTCGAAAAGGATTATGCATTAGATTCAATCACGACATCTATAAGATTATTGAGTTTTTACACGTAAAGCCTGGCAAAGGTCCGGCCTTTGTGCGCACCAAGTTAAAAAGTGTCACCACGGGTAAAGTCGTGGACAACACCTTTTCGGCAGGTCATAAAATTGATGATGTTCGCGTGGAAACCCATAAATTTCAATACCTCTACAGTGAGGGTACGATCTATCACTTCATGAATACAGAGGATTACAACCAGATTCAATTGCCCGAAAGCACCCTAGATCGGCCAGATTTGATCAAGGAAGGTGAAGTGGTCACGGTGGTCATCAATTCAGAAGATCAGATGCCGTTATCTGTTGAAATGCCGGCACACGTTATTTTGACAGTAACCGAGACTGAGCCAGGGGTCAAAGGAAACACGGCGACCAATGCCACCAAACCTGCGACTGTTGAAACTGGAGCACGCGTCAATGTGCCTTTATTTATCAACGAAGGGGACAAAATTAAAATCGATACTGAAAAAGGTCAGTATCAAGAACGTATGAAGGATTAATTCCTCCGGGCTCACAAAAAATTAATCCCGTTTTTGCTCCGGCTAAGGCGGGATTTTTTTATTTTAGTGTGAAATAATCGCTGTGAAATTACCACAAACTCATACTCTTAAATTTATTGCCCAGTTACTTGATTGTCGTTATGTTGGGGCTGATAATTTTCCTGTCGAAGGTTTTAATGAAATCCATGTTGTGACGCCAGGGGATATTGTATTTGTGGATCATCCCAAGTATTATGACAAGGCATTAAACTCCGCGGCGACCATTGTTTTGATAAACAAAGAGGTCGATTGCCCACAGGGTAAGGCACTACTTATCTCCGATGATCCTTTTAGGGATTTCAATAAATTAAAGGATCATTTCAGACCGTTTGTCCCATCTACAGCGATGATCTCAGACACGGCAAAAATTGGCGTGGGTACCGTTATTCAACCAGGCTGCTTTATTGGGAATCACGTGCGTATTGGCAAGGACTGTCTTATACACCCTAATGTGGTGCTTTACGATCATACCGAAATAGGAGATCGAGTGGTGATACATTCCGGCAGTGTCTTAGGGGCAGACGCTTTTTATTACAAAAAACGTCCCGAGGGTTATGACCCCTTAAAAAGCAGTGGTCGAGTAATCATTGAGGATGATGTACACATCGGTGCGGCTTGTACTATAGACAAGGGTGTAAGTGGGGACACCACCCTTAAAAAAGGGGCTAAGATCGACAATCAGGTGCATGTGGGCCACGATAGCGTCATAGGACGCGATTGCCTGATTGCTTCTCAAGTTGGTGTGGCAGGTTGTGTGGTAATAGAGGATGGTGTTACGATCTGGGGACAGGCAGGCATAACCAGTGCCATCACCATAGGGGCAGGATCTATTATATCTGCCCAAAGCGGTGTCAGTAAATCGCTTGAGGGCGGAAAATCTTATTTTGGCACACCTGCAGAGGAGTTTAGAAAAAAATATAAAGAATTGGCAGCCTTACGTCAGTTGCCAGAAGTCGTTGAACAATTAAAAAAGAAGTAATGGGACCAAAAAAACTGGTCAAAGCATTTTACAATGCTCATGTGGTGGAAGACGCGAATATAGTTTCTAGGTTTTTTCATAAAAATCTTGAGCTTACTTGGTTTAGTAGTCATGGCAAAGTGGTTATGGGTTTTGATCAACTCGATGCCTTTTTCAAAGAAATAAACAAGACCTATTATGACCTCAGAGTTGCCGTGCATCACCTTGTAAAAGAAGGTAATACAGTGGCTGTGCGTTGTACTTATTTCGCGCGGACCATTGAAAATCCCGATGAGGAATTAGCTATTTCTCATTTTAATGCTTTCTGGGAAGTATCTGATGGCATCATCGTTAAAGGGCACATGATGAGTCAACCAGCTAGTGCGCCTGATTGGCAGCCTTTATAATCAGTATTGGCCTAGAATTTGCCCACCTTGTAGAAACACAGAGGCCGGTGCAAATCACATTTAAGTAGATTAAAGAAGCAATAAATTCCTTTTTTAAACGGGGGCAAAAGTTTAATTTTGCGCCTCATTAACCCATCAAAAAAAACACCCACAATGAGTGTATTGGTAAATAAAAATTCAAAAATTATTGTTCAAGGATTTACAGGAAGTGAAGGGACTTTTCACGCCAGTCAGATGATTGAATATGGCACTAATGTAGTCGGTGGGGTTACCCCAGGCAAAGGGGGGCAAACCCATTTGGATCGACCAGTGTTTAATACCGTAGCTGAAGCTGTAGCCAAAGTTGGTGCAGATACCAGCATAATCTTTGTTCCACCGGCATTTGCCGCTGATGCCATTATGGAAGCGGCTGAGGCTGGAATAAAAGTCATTATTACCATTACCGAGGGTATTCCAGTAGCCGATATGATAAAAGCGGCTGATTACATTAAAGATCGCGATTGTCGCTTAATCGGCCCAAACTGCCCAGGAGTCATCACTCCAGAAGAAGCAAAAGTTGGTATCATGCCTGGTTTTGTATTTAAAAAAGGACCTGTAGGTATTGTTTCTAAATCGGGAACTTTGACCTATGAAGCAGCAGATCAGGTGGTGCGTCAAGGCTTAGGCATTACCACGGCCATTGGAATCGGTGGAGACCCTATTATCGGCACCACCACTAAAGAGGCACTTTCTTTACTTATTAATGATCCAGAAACCCAGGCGGTAGTCATGATCGGTGAAATCGGCGGACAATTAGAGGCCGATGCGGCGCATTGGTATGCGGCCAGTGGCAGTGATAAGCCAGTTGTAGGGTTTATCGCTGGAGAAACCGCTCCGGCAGGACGTACCATGGGACACGCTGGGGCTATTGTCGGTGGTAGTGATGACACAGCACAGGCCAAAAAGAAAATCATGCGCTCATGTGGTATTCACGTGGTGGATTCTCCAGCTGAGATCGGTAAAAAAATTGCCGAACTACTTAAATAACAACTAAACCAAAAACAGCAATGAAATTACTCGAAAATAAAGTAGCCTTAATTACCGGTGGTAGTCGTGGAATTGGTAAGGGAATTGTCGAGGTATTTGCGGCGCACGGAGCCCACGTGGCCTTCACTTATAATTCCTCAGCAGAGGCGGCAAATGCTATGGCCCAAGAACTGTCCAAGGACGGGGTAAAAGTTAAGGCTTACCAGAGCGACGCCGCAAAGTTTGACCAGGCCGAGACTTTAGTTGCGCAAGTTTTAGAGGATTTTGGTAGTGTTGATGTGCTTATCAATAATGCCGGGATTACCAAAGATAATTTGCTCATGCGTATCAGTGAGGAAGACTTTGATCGTGTGATCGAGGTTAACCTAAAGTCTGTATTCAATATGACCAAAGCCGTCCAAAGAAGCATGCTCAAGCAAAGACATGGCAGCATCATCAATATGAGTTCTATTGTTGGGGTCCAAGGCAATGCAGGTCAAACCAATTATGCTGCTTCGAAGGCTGGAATCATTGGATTTTCGAAGTCCGTTGCCCTTGAATTGGGATCGCGCAATATTCGCTGCAATGTGATTGCACCAGGATTCATAGAAACTGAAATGACTCAAAAACTCGATGAGGCCACCGTTCAATCATGGCGTGATGGTATTCCACTAAAAAGAGGTGGAACTCCAGAGGATATTGCCAATACCTGTCTTTATTTAGCGAGTGACCTTTCAGCTTATGTTACGGGTCAAGTACTTCACGTAGACGGAGGTATGTATACCTAATTTATTTGGCCTATATTGGTCCTGTCAATGGAACCATTTTTACAAAATCAATGGCTTTGGATGATCATTTTGGTCCCCATGTCATTGATTTTGTCGTTTTATCTCTACGCAAAAGTTAGCTTGCCCAGCAAGGGGATCAGGTCTTTGCTCATTGTTTTGAGAACGATTTCATTGATCTTAATTTTTATCATTCTGATAAACCCACAAATTAGACAAAAATCCGTGTCCCTGGTTTATCCTCAGCTCAGTATTCTACTGGATCAATCCAAGTCCATTGCCGACAGTACAGCTATAGCGGTTTTTATGGATGAATGGAAAAATGATCAGGAGCTCAATAGTAAATTCAAAATAAGCTGGTATGGTTTTGGTCAAGAGGTACAACCTCTGGTATCACTGAATTTTAAGGAAACTCAAACCAATATTGGTGGAGCGGTTAGAAATCTCGATCGTATTCTGGGTCAATCTCAAGGTCTCATACTCGCGATGACCGATGGTCAGCAGACTGAGGGGCCAAACTACGCTTACTACAAGTCAAAGAACCGGCCGATTTATCCCGTAATTGTAGGGGATACGATTTGGCCCGAGGATATTGCGATTCAGCGGGTTACCGCTAATCCTGTAGTGCGCAAAGGCCAGGCTTTTGAGGTCGAAATATTAATTAATCGTTCTGGTTCCTCAAATTTGATAACTACCCAGCTTGAGGCTTTTCAGAATGGAAGAAAAGTAAAGACCATACCCGTAAAATTTCCAGAAGGAGCTACGCGTCAACTGATACAAACAGAACTTTTTACAGATAAACTAGGGTATCAGACATTTAATTGGGTTTTAAATTCGATTCCGGCAGAACAAATCACTTTTAACAATACGGCTACTTTAAATATAGAAGCGATTGATGAGCAAAGACGTATTTTACTGGTTTACAATAATGTACATCCAGATATCGGGACCTTATATAGAGGGCTTATGGCCGATGATCGTACTGAAGTGATTCAGGCCAGGCCAAACAAAGCCTTATCGCTTTTAGAGGACGTTGACGCTGTGATTTTATATCAACCCAGTCAGGAGTTTTCTGAATTGATGGGCCTTATGGCCAATAAACCCATCAATACTTGGATTATCTCTGGACCCCAAACACAGTGGTCTGAAATCTCTAGGATACAACCCAACATTAAAAAAGAGCTAATTGGGGTACATGATGCCTTATTTACCAGGTCTAATCCCAGCTTTTCTTTATTTCAAAGTCCCTGGAATCAATGGAGTGGTCTCCCGCCTTTAGTTTCAGATATTGGTCAATTAAGCATTGAGGTTCCACATCAAGTTCTTTTGAGCCCAATGATTCAAAATCAACCGCTGAATAGTGTTCAGCTTGGGTTTTTTGAAGATAATGGTGTGCGCTGGGTCTTATGGGATGGCATCGATCTTTGGCGTTGGAGAGTGGAAGCCTACAGGCAGTCTAACGCACACGAGGCCTTTGATTCGTTTCTGGGGATTATCGCCAAATACCTGAGCAAACATCGAGATAAAAGCAGACTCAAGTTAGATTACAAAGCCGTCTACACACAAATGGCTCAAGCGGAATTCTACGTTCAATACCTGGATAAGACCGATGCTTTGGACTTAACCGCTAATATTGAGATGCGTTTGACCCATAAGCTGAGCAATCAAGTTATAGTGCGACCGCTATTGGCTGACAATAAACAGTATAAGTTAAACTTGAGTGATTTGCCTGTGGGGACTTATGATTTCACGGTGCGGGTTATTGGAGGCGAGGATCAAAAATCAGGTCAATTTGAAATTGCTCCTGCCGACAATGAATTTGGGCAGGGCTTTGCGAAAATTCAACCCATGAGACAGTGGGCTGAGTTGAATCAAGTTGCACTCCGAGATCTGTCTCAGATGAGTGAATTCAAAGCATACCTAAAATCTCAAAAAGAATTTTTACCACGTGAAGTGGTTACTTTTAAAAATCTAGACTTCATAAGATGGTATTACGCTCTAGCTTTCTTAATTTTGATCAGTGCTTTGGAATGGTTTATCCGGAAATACAATGGACTGATATAAATCAGTCACATCTCGAGTCGCCAGGGAAGAAACATTTGAAAAGTCACTTTAAATAATGGTCATTTTAATTCTTACAAAATAAACGCATAACATTATGGAAAAATTACCAAAAGCAGGAGTGCCTGCCATTACCTTAATCATATTTGCAGTGATCATACTGGCAAAATCAGCAATAACCATTGGCTCCGGAGAAGCTGGAGTTTTGTATAAAACCTTTGGTGGTGGGGTAGTCACTGATCAGCCGCCACTTGGTGAAGGTTTTCATCTGGTGGCGCCTTGGAATAAAGTCATTGTATATGAAGTTCGTCAACAAGAATTGTTTGAGAAGATGAAAGTACTCTCATCGAATGGATTGGAAATTCAGATCGATGCTTCGGCTTGGTATCAACCCATTACCCCTGATTTAGGTAGGCTGCATCAAGAAAAAGGGGAAAATTATCTAGAGCGTATTATTCAGCCTGCTATACGCAGTGCTGCCCGTAGTGTTGTCGGGCGCTACACTCCAGAACAGCTTTATTCTTCAAAGCGTGACGCGATTCAAGACGAAATTTACACCGAGACTAAAAAGATACTTGATCGTCAGTATGTGCAGCTCAATGAAGTCTTAGTGCGCGATGTAACGCTTCCACCGACGATAAAAGACGCTATTGAGCGTAAACTTAAGCAAGAACAAGAGTCTCTAGAGTATGAGTTCCGTTTGGTTACGGCCCAAAAAGAAGCAGAGCGTCAAATCATCGAGGCCCAAGGTAAGGCCGATGCCAACCGTATCTTAAGTGCCTCTTTGACGGATAAAATTTTGAGCGATAAAGGTATTGAAGCCACCATCAAATTATCTGAATCAAACAATTCAAAAATCATTGTCATTGGTTCTGGTGAAGATGGGTTACCACTTATTTTAGGCAACAACTAGAATAGCTGATCTATGGGCAAAATAGTCATTTTACATGGACCTAATTTGAATCTTTTGGGTAAACGTGAGCCTGATATTTACGGTGCTCATGGTTTTGATGACTACTTGCAAAACTTGCGCGATAGATTTGGGGGGCATGAACTGGTTTACGCCCAAACAAATATTGAAGGAGAGCTCATCGATTTATTGCACGAGCATGGATTTTCTGCAGACGGGATTATCCTAAATGCTGGGGCTTACACCCATACTTCTGTGGGTATTGGAGATGCCGTTAGGGCCATAGAGACTCCTGTTGTTGAGGTCCATATCTCGAATACCTTTGCACGTGAGGACTTTCGCCATCATTCATATATTGCGCCGTATGCCGCAGGTGTAATTGTGGGTTTTGGGCTCAAGGTATATGATTTAGCCTTGAACTATTTCAAATAAAAAAATCCTCGAAAGAGGATTTTTTTTTTGCTTGTGTTTTATTTGTACACCTATAGGTGAATTACCTCATCGTAGGCCGCTGCTACAGCTTCCATTACTGCCTCACTCATGGTAGGGTGTGGGTGGATGGCCTTTAACACTTCATGGCCTGTGGTTTCGAGTTTACGCGCTACAACCGCCTCGGCAATCATATCAGTCACCCCAGCGCCAATCATATGGCATCCAAGCCATTCACCGTATTTGGCATCAAAAATAACTTTTACAAAACCATCTTTGGCTCCTGAGGCACTGGCTTTTCCACTGGCAGAAAATGGGAATTTCCCCACTTTGATCTCATAGCCTTGCTCTTTGGCTTGGGCTTCTGTTAGCCCGACACTGGCTATTTCAGGTGAAGTGTAGGTACATCCAGGGATGTTGCCGTAATCAATAGGTTCAGCATGCATTCCGGCGATTTTTTCTACACAGGTTATGCCCTCAGCAGAGGCTACGTGGGCCAAAGCTGGTCCGGGAACCACATCGCCTATGGCGTAATATCCTGGAATATTAGTGCGATAGAATTCGTCTACGGTAATTTTCCCTTTATCGGTGACAATCCCTACTTCTTCAAGTCCTATATTTTCGATATTGGCGGCGATACCCACGGCAGAAAGCACGATATCTGCATGTAATTCTTTCATGCCGTCTTTAGTTTTGATATTGGCTTTTACGCCTTTTCCCGAGGTATCAACACTTTCCAAAGCAGCATTGGTCATTACGTTTATACCGTTTTTCTTAAATATTTTCTCAAATTGCTTTGAGACTTCTTCGTCCTCGAGTGGCACAAGATTCGGCAAATACTCCACTATGGTGACCTCTGTACCCATACTGTTGTAGAAATTTGAAAATTCAACCCCTATAGCCCCACTGCCCACTACAATCATAGACTTTGGTTGCTCTTTCAGGGTCATGGCCTCACGATAGCCGATGACTTTCTTACCATCTTGAGGCAAATTTGGTAAAGCACGAGAGCGGGCCCCCGTAGCGATGATGATATGCTCTGCGCTGTAAAGTGTGCCGTCTACCTCGACTTTTTTACCGGGCTTTAAGGTTCCGTACCCACTGATGACTTCGATCTTATTTTTTTTCATCAAAAACTGAACGCCTTTGCTCATCCCTTCGGCCACAGATCGACTGCGTTGAACCACTTTTGAAAAATCTTTGTCAAATTCACTTACACTAATACCGTAGTCTTCAGCGTGTTTGATGTAATCAAAAACTTGGGCACTTTTTAGAAGCGCTTTGGTTGGGATACAACCCCAATTAAGACAAACGCCCCCGAGATTTTCCTTCTCGATTACAGCGGTTTTAAGTCCTAATTGTGACGCGCGAATCGCCGTTACATATCCACCAGGGCCACTGCCTAACACTATTACGTCAAAAGATTTCATTGATTCAAAATTTTTGGGTTGAACGCCAGCAAATTTACAAAATAAAAACCCGGTTTTAAACCGGGTTTTCTTTAGATTTTTCATCAAAACTTATCGATAGCGAATTTACGCAGTATCGCTGTCCTGTTTGGGTGGGGCCGTCTGGAAAGACATGGCCCAGGTGACCTCCACATTTTTGACATAAAATTTCCGTGCGTATCATGCCATGACTTGTGTCCCGCTCATAGGCAACCGACTCAGGAATGCTGCGATCAAATGAGGGCCATCCACATCCGCTGTCAAATTTTGCCTCACTGTTAAATAAATGAGTACCACAGCCTGCACAGCGATAAAGTCCAGAGCGGTATTCGCTGTTAAGCGCTCCGCTAAAGGGGCGCTCGGTACCTTTTTGGCGCAAAATGCGGTAACGCTCAGGTCCCAGCTGTTCTAGCCATTGTTGCTCTGTTTTTTCCACTTCCTCTTGCTCTGTTTTTTTCATAATTGTGCTTCTAAAAATAGACTCGGTATTGCTAATAAAAGTCTTTTAAAATCTGTTATTCTGCGTTCTTGTGCTGCGGCTTTGCTCGTCCGGGCGCTATTTTGATCGTATTTACTTGGGAATAAATTTTAAGGCTGCACCATTGATACAATGACGCATACCTGTGGTTTCTCTGGGGCCGTCAGCAAATACATGACCCAGATGTCCCCCACAATTGGCGCAGTGTTCTTCGGTCCGGGCATAGCCTAGGTCATAATCTGTGCTGTAGGCAATGGCGTTTTGTAGGGGTCGGTCAAAAGAAGGCCACCCTGATCCACTGTCAAATTTCGAGGCAGCGTCAAAAAGTGGAGCTCCGCAACCACCACAGTGAAAAGTGCCAGGGCGGTATTCCCTGTTGAGTTTACTGCTGTTTGGTGGTTCTGTCGCTGCTTTTCTCAGTACGCGATAGGCCATTGGGCTTAATTCCTTTTGCCAGACCGAATCTGGTTTTTCCACAGCAAAAACTTCTTCCTTTTTTTGGGCTTTAGAGTCACAGGAATTGAGCGTTAGAATCGACACCAAGGATAATATTAAAGTACTGCGCATAATTCATTTTCTTTAGTTAGTTTCCTAAAAATTCAAAAGAACCTGATTGTTCAATATCCTCCATACTCCAGTCAGCACTCCCATATTCAGCAGGGACTATAGCAATTCTGAAGAGTTGGTTTTGCGTCCACTGGGATCCCAGGGTATTGAGGTCAAAATTCCCGTCTAGGAAAAACTTCACGTCAAAATAGGTGTGATTAAAGGTGTATAAAAAGGTGCCACCACCTCCATTAAAATAAGTGGTGGGTAAGGGGGTCCATATATCTGCTGTATCGAAAACACCTTCATGGCGGTAAACCAAAATGGCGTCACTTTCAAAAACTTCTATGTCAAGAGGTAGAGTCACGACTTGCTGATAGCCATTGCCTTGGTCGAGATCAACACTTACTTCAATAACTTTACCCAAAATATTGACTCCTGGTACTCCCGGAGGCCCCTCAGGACCTTCACAAGAGAGGAATAAAAAACTCAGACTAAAAAGGGATAAAAATATAGTTCTCATAATTTTCATTTTAAAAGGGAGTACAAAAGTTAGGCCAAAAATAAGTCAAATCACTTTTTCTGGCTCATCCCTTTAAATAATTGGTTAACTTGGACCTAAACTAGTGGATCATCGCAAAAGACAAGACTGACTTTAAATGAAACAAGCAGAATTACATAATTATCGAGGGAATAAGCGCTATATCAACGCATGGGCCTTTTACGATTGGGCGAATTCAGCCTACAGTTTGGTTATTTCTTCAGCAATTTTTCCGATTTTCTATGGGGCACTCTTTTTAAGCGCGGCCACGGAGACTGTCGAAATTTTTGGCGGACAAATTCGCCCGACTCCACTGATAAGTTATGTTACTGCAGCAGCTTTTGTCGTTGTGGCTATATGCTCTCCTTTGCTTTCGGGCATTGCCGATTTCCTCGGAAACAAAAAAGCCTTTATGAGGTTTTATTGTTATTTGGGGTCTTTGTCTTGTATGGGTTTGTATTTTTTTGACTTAGAGCATATATATTTTGGGCTTTTATGCTACTTTTTTGGCTTGATTGGCTTTTGGGGCAGTATCGTTTTTTACAATTCCTTCCTGCCTGATATCGCCCATCCTGAGGAGCAAGATGCAGTGAGTGCCAAAGGTTTCTCACTGGGATATATCGGTAGCGTTCTCTTGTTAATCGTTAATCTTGCTATGGTTATGAAGCCTGAGGCTTTTGGCTTCGAGGCCTCAGGTGCGGGCAGTATGGAGGCAATGCGCTGGTCGTTTGTTATGGTAGGGCTCTGGTGGATGGGGTTTAGCCAGTACACTTTTTATGTTCTCCCCAAAGGGGTGAGTCAACCGCATAAATTAACTCGTTTAATAGTGTTTAACGGCTATGCAGAGCTCAAAGGCGTGTATAATGCCCTCTCAGAGAACATAAGACTCAAGCGTTACCTAGTGGCTTTTTTTGTTTACAGTATGGCGGTGCAAACCATTATGCTTGTGGCTACCTATTTTGGAGAGCAAGAAATAGCATGGCCAGACGAAGGAGCAAAAACAACGGGGCTTATTGTGAGCATCCTCATTATTCAATTGCTAGCCATGATTGGTGCCCAAATGACGGCAAAGGCTTCAAGAAAATTTGGCAATCTCAAAACCCTGATCGCAATTAATAGTGTTTGGGCCGCTATGAGTATTTATGCCTATTTTATGATCAGTCCTGTTCAATTTTATTTGGCAGCGGCCATCGTAGGTCTAGTCATGGGCGGTATACAGTCCCTGAGTCGTTCGACCTACGCAAAGTATTTGCCTGACACTGAGGATACAGCTTCCTATTTCAGTTTTTTCGACGTGGCAGAGAAAATCGGAATCGTCATAGGAATGTTGCTCTATGGGTTTATCGATCAAATCACAGGAAGCATGAGAAACTCCGTATTGTTTTTAATCGTCTTTTTCATTTCAGGGATCATTTTACTGTTGCGGGTTCCCGAGAAAATTAAGCATTGATTACACAATTTTTACTTAAGTTTGCGTTACATACCTATAGCAAATCTTGCCCTATGAAGAAATACTTGGTTCGCGGTTTAATTTTGACCGTTTTCAGTCTGTTTTTGTTTTCAGCATGTGAAGACGAACCATTAACTGGTGATTTCGTCACCGAAGAAGAAGCCAATGACACCAGTGTGTTTACGGCAACAATTAACGGAGAAGCTTTTTCCGCATCAACCACTACCGGGCAATTGATTAACGGGGTATTGCTGATGACCGGTACGGATTATTTTGGCAATATTATTTCTATTGTCATTACCAATATTGGGACATGTACATTTGACTTGACCCAGGAGATTAACCCTACGAGTTTTATTCTAGAAGCCCCTACCGAGGCCCCTTATGAGGTGCTCAGCAGCCTAGGTGGTTCAGGTACAGCGGTCATTGAAGCATACGATCAGGACAATCAAACGGTCAGTGGTTTATTTACTTTTACCGCCATCAGAGAAGTTAGCGATGGGGCAGGAGGAACCATTACCGAGTCCGTGGTGGTGACCAATGGAGTATTTACCGATATCCCGTTTACCTTAGTCGATGGGTCTTTGGATCCATTTGAGTGTGATAATGGTGGTGTTGATCCAGGAGATGACCCAGGCGATTCCGGTATTGTTGACCCAGAAAGTAGCTTTTTTGCCCTTGTAGATGGTCAGGAATTCATCGATGAGACCTTTGTAGCTGAAATCTTGATGGTGGGGAGTGATGAAGTTGTGAAATTAACGGCTACCGCACCAACGCTTGAGCGCATGGAGTTCTTTATTCCCATGGGGCTTAGTGTTGGGACTTATGAGTTCGATCCTATTTTTAATGGATCAAACCTCACCGTAGCTTATACCGACAGCCAGGGTACTGAAGCCATGACATCTATGTCGGGCTCTATTACTTTTGAAGAATACGGAAATATCACCGGTAAGCTCGCCGCGACATTTGCCTTTACGGCTACAGATCCTATTGGTATCAATGAGGGTGAAGTCTTGGTGACTGAAGGGGTTTTTATAATGGATTATCGCCCAGACGCAGCCATTGCAGAAAATACAATGAGTGCTGAGGTAGATGGGAGTAGTTTTGCAGCGACTTCTGTGGAGGTCTTGCTTAACCCGAGTTATGATACGACTTATGTTCAATTAACAGGAATTGATGCTGATACAAATCGATCCATAGCCCTTAGCTTTCCTATTGATGTTATGCCCGGAACCTATGCGTTAACAGCCAGTGTTGAGACAGGCGTGGAGAGTGTAGGCCTGTATAACCCGGATATTGAAAATGCACAGCTTTATTATGCTGCCCCAGGTCAATTGATCATAACCAGTTATCAGTATTCTGATGGAGTTATTGAAGGGCAATTTAGTTTTATCGCCCTTGATCCTAATGGTTTTTACATCGAAGAATATTCCATTGAAAACGGTGTATTTACCCTGACCATACCTTAAGTATTGGGATAATTCCCGAAACACTTAGCAAAAAAATAAAATACCTGGTTTTCCGGGTATTTTTTTTGGTTTTAGTGCGATATGGCATAACTATTGACCTAATTGCTGTAGACAGTCAGTGTAATAGTCGATTATTAGCGCTAAAGCACTGAAATAATGGAGATAAACAATAAAGTGATGATGGTTACACCGACCCGTGGTGTGACATAATGACCGAGATATAACTATGTCAAAAGCCAAACTTATTAATCTAGACAGTTTGTCATTTAAAGACTTGAACGAGGATGCAGAGTTTATTCCTTTGCTCAGTGCTGAAGACGAACAAGCAATGTCTTCTGAAGAGTTACCAGAGACCCTGCCTATTTTGCCTTTAAAAAATACGGTATTGTTTCCAGGAGTAGTGATTCCCATTACTGCAGGTCGCGATAAGTCCATTAACCTGATCAATCAAACCAATCAAGGCAGTAAGGTTATTGGGGTGGTGGCCCAAAAGGAGGAGGCCCAAGAAAATCCTGAATCAAAAGATATTTACCAGGTGGGTACAGTAGCCCGTATCCTGCGCGTACTTAAAATGCCTGATGGCAATGTCACCGTGATTATTCAAGGGAAAAAGCGCTTTGAAATTGATCAGGTCGTTACTACAGACCCATTTCTCACAGCCACAATTAAAGAAGTTGATGAAAAGCGGCCAGAGAAGGATGACAAAGAATTTAGTACGATTATCGATTCAATTAAAGAATTGGCCATCGACATTATCAAGGATAGTCCTAATATTCCATCGGATGCCGCTTTTGCGATAAAAAATATTGAGAGCACTTCTTTTTTGATCAATTTTGTTTGTTCTAATTTGAACATCACGGTTCCGGAGAAACAAAGTCTTTTGGAGATCAATAGCCTCAATGATCGCGCCTTACAAACCCTTAAATTCTTAAATATAGAACTGCAGAAATTATCGCTAAAAATGGACATACAGTCCAAGGTTGAAAGCGATATGTCTCAGCAGCAAAGAGAGTACTTTCTGCATCAGCAGATGAAGACCATTCAAGAAGAGCTGGGGGGAACTTCATATGAGGCTGAAATAGAGGAGATGCGCCTGGCCAGTAAAAACAAAAAGTGGTCTAAGGAAGTGGGGCAGCATTTTGAGAAAGAACTCGGTAAACTTCAGCGCATGAATCCTCAGGTGGCCGAATTTAGTATTCAGCGCAATTACCTAGACCTTATGCTTGAACTGCCATGGTCTGAATTCAGTCAGGATGTTTTTGACCTTAAGCGGGCGCAAAAAATACTCGACAGGGATCATTTTGGTTTAGACGACGTAAAAAAGCGCATCATCGAATATTTGGCTGTGCTCAAGTTGCGCAAGGATATGAAATCGCCTATTTTGTGTTTGTACGGACCTCCTGGTGTGGGTAAAACTTCTTTGGGTAAATCTATTGCAGAAGCCCTTGGGCGTCAATATGTGCGCATGTCACTGGGTGGCCTGCGTGATGAGGCTGAAATAAGAGGACACAGAAAAACTTATATCGGCGCTATGCCGGGTCGTATCCTTCAAAGTATTAAAAAAGCAGGAAAAGCAAACCCTGTATTTGTTTTGGATGAGATTGATAAGCTCTCTGCGAGTCATCAAGGCGATCCATCATCGGCCATGCTCGAGGTTTTGGATCCGGAACAGAATAATGCTTTTTACGACAACTACTTAGAATTGGGTTACGACCTTTCTCAAGTAATGTTTGTGGCCACATCTAATAGTTTGAGTCACATTCAGCCAGCGCTTTTAGATCGTATGGAGATTATTGAGGTTTCGGGCTATACCATAGAAGAGAAGGTGGAAATTGCCCACCGACATTTATTGCCTAAGCAGCTAAAGGAGCACGGTTTAAACAAAGGGCATTTGAAAATCCACAAGCGCCAGTTGGCCTTTATAGTTGAGGGTTATACCCGAGAGAGTGGGGTGCGTGGGCTAGAGAAAAAAATTGCCAAAATGGTCCGTTATGCCGCCATGAATATCGCCATGGACCAGCCTTATACGGTTAGTGTGGATCAAAAAACCATTGAGGAAGTTTTGGGCGCTCCAAAGCTTGAGCGCGATAAGTATGAAAATAACGATGTGGCTGGTGTGGTTACGGGTCTTGCTTGGACACGAGTGGGTGGTGACATTCTTTTTATAGAGTCGGCCATCTCAGAAGGGAAAGGGCAATTGACGATGACCGGAAATTTGGGTACGGTGATGAAAGAATCCGCTACCATTGCTCTTGAATTTATAAAATCACATGCCGAGCCTCTGGGTATTGACCCTCAAGTCTTTAAAAACAACAACATTCACATCCACGTGCCTGAAGGGGCCACCCCTAAAGACGGCCCTAGTGCAGGTGTTACCATGCTCACATCTTTAGTGTCCTTATTTACGCAGCGCAAGGTCAAAAAGAGTTTGGCCATGACTGGAGAAATCACTTTACGCGGAAAAGTCTTGCCCGTGGGTGGTATTAAAGAAAAGATCTTGGCAGCAAAGCGGGCAAGAATTAAGGAAATCATTTTATGTGAAGGCAATCGCAAGGATATTTTGGAGATCCCAGAGCATTATCTCAAAGGATTAACCTTTCATTATGTCACGGACATGATGGATGTGGTTTCTATTGCTGTGACCAAACAACGCGTAAAAAGTCCGAAAAAGCTTTGGGACTAAAACAAGACCTACTTTTATTTGGCTTGAAAATAAAGTATCATTGTAGTCGTTAATCAAACCAGTGATTGATACCATTAGGATAATGAGATTGTGGCCTTTGACGATACTGATGATATGCACCCAATTGGGTATGGCACAAGTAGGGGGCTCAGCAACCTATCAATTTTTAAATTTGGGCGTGAGCCCCAGACAGGTCGCCTTAGGGGGTAAGATCGTCACTAATTTTGATTACGACCCAACCCAAGCCCTTTTAAATCCTGCGACCATAAATCCTGCAATGGACAATCAATTGTCCGTTAACTTTAATAATTACGTGTCCGACATCGCTTACGGCACAGCGAGTTATGCTTATTTATGGGACAGAAGGACTCAAGTATTACATACAGGAATTACCTACATCAATTACGGGCGTTTCGCGGGCTATGATGAGCAAGGCCAGTCGACCTCCTCTTTTACCGGAGGAGAACTTGCCGTCTCTGTGGGCCATGCCAAAAACATTCCTTATACGGATTGGTATTTTGGGGGTAATCTTAAATTTATTTCTTCAACACTTGAGCAATATAACTCAACGGGGATTGCGCTAGACTTTGGCGTGCTTTACCGCAACGAGGCCGAGGGCTTAAATTTTGGCTTGGTGGCCCGAAATTTTGGCGCTCAATTAGACCCTTATGACATTACCGCTGAAAAACTTCCTTTTGAATTGGTAGCCGGAGTTTCTCAGGATTTAGAAAATATTCCCGTGCGTTGGCATTTGACCATGGAACACTTGGAAAACTGGCGGCTGGCTTTTGCTAATCCCAATAGAGATGAAATTGATTTAGAAGGAAACGCCACGAGTGAAAACATCAATTTTATTGACGAAATCATAAGACATGCCATTGTTGGGGTTGAACTTTTTCCTGACAAAGGATTCAATTTGCGTCTGGGTTATAGTTTTAGACGCGGCGAGGAGTTACGTATCCTAGATCAGCGTTCCTTTGCAGGTTTGAGTGCAGGTTTTGGGATTAAATTAAATAAATTGCGCTTTAGTTATGCCTACAGCCGTTTTAACAACGCGGCGGCAACGAGCTTTTTTGGGTTAAACATGAATCTACAATAATGCGACGTATCATAATAACCGTTGATGGTCACTCTTCTACAGGAAAAAGTACGGTAGCCAAACAAATGGCTGCTGAGCTCGGTTACATATACATCGATAGTGGTGCCATGTACCGCTCTGTGACTCTTTACGCCATAGAACATGGTTTGATCTCCCAAAATGCTTTAGACAAGTCAGCACTGCTGGAGGCCTTGCCAGAGATAAAAATCAATTTCTCATGGGACAATGGAGTCAATAAGACTTTACTCAATGGTAGAGATGTTTCTGAGCTAATTCGAAGCATGGAGATTTCGGAAATGGTCAGCCGTATTGCGGCTTTGCCGGAGGTTCGCGCCAAAATGGTTGAGATTCAGCGGTCATTTGGAGTCTCAGGTGGGGTTGTTATGGATGGACGCGATATAGGTTCGGTTGTTTTTCCTGAAGCTGAATTAAAGATTTTTATGACGGCCTCTGCTCAGGTTAGGGCCCAAAGAAGGCATGCAGAGCTTTTGGCCTCTGGTCAAGAGGTAACTTATGAAGCAGTTTTAGAAAATCTACAGTCTAGGGACACCATGGATTCTGAGCGTGCTGTATCCCCCTTGATTGTGCCTGAAGGCGCTATTGTTATTGACAACAGCGAGATGAATCAGCACGATCAATTCAATATGATACTGCAATTGGCTCAAGATAGAATTTTTGGGCGTGTTTAATCCCCAATAGACGACTGATTGATAACCAGCCAAAATTCGCATCAATAAACTGATTTTTAATGTTTTGATATTCCGTGGGAATATTCTATTTTTGCCACCCTTTTTGACGCCAACCAAAGGCAAAAAGGATCAAAAAACTGATTTAATCCTTCTGTGGACTTACAGCGTTAGCCTTTGGGTAAACCGCAGAATACAAATGGTTATTCCAAGCCTAATTTGGAATACCAAATTTATCAAATGGCTGAACAAGCAAACAACGAAGCTGTTGAAACTCAAGAAACAGCGGCAGTAGAAGCAAAAAAAGCAGATACTGGAGTTCAGAATCCTGAACAATTTCTAAAAGATTTTAACTGGCACAACTACGAAGAGGGCATTGATCCTGTCGATGAAGGTCAGTTAGAAGAATTCGAAAAACTCGTAGCACAAAACTTTGTCGATACTTTGAATGATGAGGTCGTAGAAGGAGTAGTGGTGCATTTAACTGATAGAGATGCCATCATCGATATCAATGCAAAAAGTGAAGGTGTAATCTCACTTAACGAATTCCGTTACAATCCAAATCTTAAAGTTGGGGACAAAGTTGAGGTGTTGATCGATGTGCGTGAAGACGCTACGGGTCAACTCGTATTGTCTCACCGTAAAGCGCGTACCATCAAAGCTTGGGATCGCGTGAATGCGGCGCACGACGAAGGATCTGTAGTAAACGGATTTGTAAAATGTCGTACCAAAGGTGGTATGATTGTAGATGTATTTGGTATTGAGGCGTTCTTGCCTGGGTCACAAATTGACGTAAAACCAATTCGTGATTACGATGTCTATGTAGGAAAAACTATGGAATTCAAAGTGGTTAAAATCAACCACGAATTCAAAAACGTAGTGGTATCTCACAAAGCCCTTATCGAAGCAGATATCGAAGAGCAGAAGAAAGAAATCATCGGTCAACTAGAAAAAGGTCAAGTCCTAGAAGGTGTTGTGAAAAACGTAACATCTTACGGGGTATTTGTCGATCTTGGTGGTGTTGATGGATTGGTGCACATTACGGACCTTTCTTGGTCTCGTATTAACCACCCAAGTGAAATCGTGGAGCTGGATCAAAAGCTAAACGTTGTTATCTTGGATTTTGATGAAGATAAAACACGTATCCAGTTGGGTATGAAGCAGCTTAGTGCCCACCCATGGGAGGCTCTAGGCGACGAATTAAAAGTTGGTGATCACGTCAAAGGAAAAGTAGTTGTAATCGCTGATTACGGTGCTTTTGTTGAGGTTGCTGAAGGTGTAGAAGGACTGGTTCACGTGAGTGAAATGTCTTGGTCTACACACTTGCGCAGTGCACAAGATTTTGTCAATGTAGGCGATGAGGTAGAAGCAGTTGTTTTGACTCTAGACCGCGAGGAGCGCAAAATGTCTCTTGGTATCAAGCAATTGACGCCAGATCCATGGACTGACATCACTACTAAATACCCTGTAGGTTCTAAGCACACAGGAATAGTGCGCAACTTCACCAATTTTGGAGTCTTTGTAGAACTTGAAGAGGGTATTGATGGATTGATCTACATTAGCGATCTTTCTTGGACTAAGAAAGTGAAGCATCCAAGTGAATTTACTTCTATCGGTGAAAAACTAGAAGTAGTGGTTCTTGAATTGGATGTTGAGGGTCGTAAACTAAGCCTTGGCCACAAGCAAACTATGGATAACCCATGGGATAAGTATGAGGCTGAGTTCGGTGTAGGGACCAAGCACACCACCAAAATTGACGAAATGGTCGACAAAGGTGCTGTGATTAACTTTAATGATGACATCACTGCTTTTGTCCCTAAACGTCACTTAGAAAAAGAGGACGGTAGTATGCTTAAAGCTGGTGAAGAAGCTGAATTCGTAATTATTGAGTTCAACAAAGACTTTAAAAAGGTCGTTGCTTCTCACATGTCTATCCACAAGGAAGAAGAAGCTAAGATTGTCAAAAAAGCGGCTAAAGCTGCTGCTCAGCAGGCTGAGGAATCAAAGCCAACCTTGGGTGACGCCAATGCGAAGCTTCAAGAAATTAAGGACAAAATGGAAGGTAAAGGTCAATAGTGATCTGAATCTGACAGACTTAATATCAAAACCCGGCAGTCAAACTGCCGGGTTTTTTATGCCCGATTATGACGAAAAATTAGCCAAAAACACTTAAATTTGACCCCTGAATCCGATTCAGATCTTTTCACATGAGCCAAAAAGTGCTTTTAAACGCAACGGAAATCCAGATCGCACTGCACCGTTTGGCTTGCCAACTCATTGAAAATCACAACAACTTTGAAAACACTGTCCTAGTGGGTCTTCAGCCTCGTGGGGTGTATTTAGCAGAACGCATTAAGTCTTTACTTGTAACAGATTACGGTATTGATCATGTATCCTTAGGTTATTTGGACATTACTTTTTTTAGAGATGATTTCAGACGCTCTGAAAAACCATTAGAGGCCAACAAGACACAGATTGATTTTATTGTCGAAGGCAAGAAAGTCGTGTTTATCGATGATGTACTGTTTACGGGACGAAGCATACGGTCGGCCCTTACAGCGATTCAGAGTTTTGGACGACCTCAGGAAATCGAACTTTTGGTCTTAATCGACAGGCGTTTTAGTCGTCATCTGCCCATACAGCCTGATTATCGTGGTCGTCAGGTGGACGCCATTAATGGCGAAAAGGTTTTGGTGCGTTGGCAACAAAAAGATGGAGAGGACGCAGTATATCTCGTGGAGCAATAAAATATGAAGGAATTAAGTGTATCGCATTTACTCGGCATCAAATACCTCACTAGTGAGGATATTCAGTTGATCTTTGAAACTGCTGATCATTTTAAAGAGGTTATCAATCGTCCGATTAAAAAAGTACCCTCGCTTCGAGACATTACCATTGCCAACTTATTTTTTGAAAACAGTACGCGTACCCGACTCTCTTTTGAACTGGCCGAAAAAAGACTGTCGGCTGATGTGGTAAACTTTTCTGCCGCTTCATCATCAGTAAAAAAGGGAGAAACGCTAATCGATACAGTTAATAATATTCTGGCCATGAAAGTGGATATGGTGGTGATGCGCCACCCGAATCCCGGTGCTGGAATCTTTTTGTCTAAGCACGTCAATGCACGCATTATTAATGCAGGTGATGGGGCGCATGAGCATCCTACACAAGCCCTATTGGACGCTTATTCTATTCGTGAATCCCTGGGCGAAGTCTCGGGTAAAAAGGTGGCTATAGTGGGTGACATATTACATTCACGTGTCGCCTTGTCTAATATTTTTGCTTTGACTAAGCTCGGGGCAGAGGTAAAGCTGTGTGGTCCAAAAACACTAATACCCAAACATGTAGAGACCTTAGGAGTGACTTATGAACCCTCACTACAAAAAACCATTGAATGGTGTGATGCGGTCAATATGCTCCGTGTCCAAAACGAGCGCATGTCCATGAGTTATTTTCCCTCCACCCGCGAATACGCTCAACAGTATGGTTTAACTCTGGATCATCTAAAAGCTCTAGATAAGCAAATAATTGTGATGCACCCAGGGCCGATCAATAGAGGTGTTGAAATAACCAGTGCAGTAGCGGATAGCCCGCAAGCCATTATACTGGATCAGGTTCAAAATGGTGTTGCGATTCGAATGGCTGTAATTTACTTATTGGCCGCAAAGATTAAATAAATGAAGTTTACGGTTCAAGATCACATAGTTGTAGTCACTGATTTGCCTGCAGAGGATTCTGAATTGACCCAAGAGTTTTTAGACCATAAATCTGAGTGGGAAAATAGTCATATTGTTTTGGAGATAGGAGACTGTGGGCTCACTACAGAAGACATTTATCGCGCCATTGCCTCAATTTTAGCCGAGCAAAAAAAAGCAAAAAAATCTTTTGTTCTTGTAGACGAACCTGAGCGGCTCAAACAATACCCAGAAGACCTCTCTGCGGCCCCAACCCAGGATGAAGCCTTTGATCTTATCGAGATGGAAGAGATCGAGCGTGATTTAGGCTTTTAATATGGGCTTACACTTACATATATTGGGCTGTCATTCGGCCACCCCTAAAACCAATGCCGCGCCCAGTGCCCAGATACTCGAGATGGATGGCCATATGTTTTTGATTGATTGTGGGGAGGGGACTCAAGTGGCTCTACGTCGCAACAAAATCAAATTTGCACGCATTAAACAGATTTTTATTTCTCATCTTCACGGTGATCATTATTTCGGGCTATTTGGTTTAATCGCGACCTTCAATTTATTAGGCAGAACAGAGCCTTTAGATATATTCGGACCTAAAGGTTTGAAAGATATCGTTTTAATGTCTTTAAAACTCGGGGAATCATGGACAAAGTTTCCCTTGCGCTTTCATGAATTATCCCAAAGTCAGAGTGTTTTAATCTATGAGGATCAAACCGTATCGGTGCGTACTTTGCCGCTGGATCATCGGGTATATACCAATGGTTTTCTATTTGAGCAAAAGCCTAGATTGCGTCCACTCAATGCTCAAGCGGCCCATGAATTAAAAGTACCCTCGGCTTATTTTAACAAGGCTAAGCAAGGGGGTTGGGTGCAGGATGAGTTAGGCAATCCTATTGACTTTAAAGCCATTACTTTTGACCCACCTCCCTCTATTTCATATGCATATTGCAGTGATACGGCTTATTATCCACCTCTTGCTGATATGATTCAAGGGGTAACTTTATTGTATCACGAAAGCACTTTTTTAAGTCAGCATGAAGAATTATGCGGTCCCACAAAACACAGCACTGCGCGTCAGGCCGCAGAAATAGCACTAAAAGCCCAGGCTAAGTTTTTATTGTTAGGCCATTATTCTGGGCGATATAAGTCTCTGGAGGACTTTAAAATTGAAGCCAGTGCAGTTTTTCCACAGGTAACACTCGCTCGTGAAAACACCGCATTTAGTCTAGCGCACGGCGGGGTTTCTGAGTTAACCGAAATTTAATTTTCCAGCTCATCAAACTGCCTAAAATCTTGTAAATTGCAAATAAATAGAGGTATGGCTGAAAACCTTCAACATTACAGAAAATCCTATCAAAAAGGAGCCCTGAGCAAACAGGATGCCGCACAGGATCCTATGGATCAGTTTCAAATATGGTTTGACGAGTTAAAGGCCTTAAATCTGGATATTGAGATCAATGCGATGCATTGTACGACTTTGGACGCTGAGGGATTTCCTCGAACTCGCGTGGTGCTTTTAAAAGGTTTTGACCCCCAAGGATTTCAATTTTACACTAATTACAACAGTCAAAAGGGACAGGATATTGGGCGACACCCACAAGTGTCTTTGTCTTTTTTTTGGCCTGAGTTAGAGCGCCAAGTGCACATTATTGGCAAAGCTCAGCGCCTGTCCCCAGAGGAATCAGACGCTTATTTTAATGTTCGGCCCCGCGGAAGTCAAATCGGGGCACATGTCAGTGAACAAAGCACTGTAATTGAATCAAGATCTGTTTTACAAAGTCGCTTAGCTGATCTTGAAAAGGAGTATCAAGGCCGCGAAATACCGCGCCCTGAGCATTGGGGTGGTTTTCGCGTGGTCCCACAGGGCTATGAGTTTTGGCAGGGTAGAGAAAATCGTTTACACGATCGATTGCGTTATAGACTCACATCAGATAACGAGCCAGAGACAAAGCCCTCATGGATCATCGAACGATTAGCGCCGTAAACAAGCCTTTAGTGATTTATGAAGCGCAGTATCTATTTTTTAAGACATGCTAAATCATCTTGGGAGACTGGGGTGGAAGATGTCAAAAGACCATTGAACCCGCGTGGAAAAAAAGACGCTTTACTCGTAGCTAACTTTGCGGCCAAACAACTAAAGCGACCGGATTTTGCCGCTGTGAGTGTGGCCAAGCGCACCCGCCAAACGGCTCAATACTTTATTGAAGCCTTTAATATACAGGAGAATAAGGTGCGCGTAGAACCTACCCTCTATGATTTTTCAGGTGAAGCCGTGTTGCGTTTTATCAAAACCTTGGATGCTAGTCATAAAATCGTTATGCTTGTAGGGCACAATCACGCCTTTACTGCGCTGGTGAATATGTTAGGAGATAAAAATATTGATCATGTGCCGACCTGCGGTATGACCGTTATTGATTTTGAGAGCGACGATTGGCAAAAAATATCAAGAGGAACGACAAGAGAAACTATATTTCCAAGAGACTTTAAATGATGATGGCGGAATCCAAAAAATATTACGATCGATTTATCAATAGAGACCTCAGCTGGTTAAAATTTAACGGCAGGGTGTTGCAAGAGGCGAAGGACCCTTCAGTTCCGCTTATCGAACGATTGCGATTTTTGGGAATATTCTCGAACAACCTGGACGAATTTTTTAAAGTGCGCTATGCCACAATTAAAAGAATTGTTGAGGCCGGCAAGGTCGGGCGCAGTGAATTAGGGGGTATTTCCGCAAAAGATTTACAGGAGGAAATCACACAGACAGTTATCGCTCAGCAGCAACTAAGTCTTGATATTTTGGGCGGCATTCAAAAAGAACTGGCCAAGACAGGGATTCATGTCATCGATGAGCACCAAATTACCCCCGATCAAAGTCAGTTCATTACTGATTACTTTTTACGAGAAGTCAGCCCAGCTTTGGTCACCATAATTTTAACTGGATTAGAGACTTTTCCCGCGCTTAAGGACAGTGCAGCTTATTTGGCTGTGCGCATGGTATTGAGTGAAACAGAACCTCAAAATAAGAAGACCCTAGAACCACAGGTTAATTATGCCCTCATTGAAATTCCTCGGGTAATCGACCGTTTTGTGGAACTTCCTGAAAAAAATGGTCAGAAATACATCATACTGCTCGATGACCTGATCCGTCATTGTATGGGCATTATTTTTAGCATTTTCTCCTATCAAGAGATTTCTGCCTATATGATTAAGATCACGCGTGACGCTGAACTTGATATTGATTCGGATTTGAGCCGCAGCTTTTTAGATAAAATTTCTAAAAGTGTCGCGCGACGTAGCTCTGGTGATCCAGTTCGTTTTGTCTATGACCGGGATATTGATCCTGAAATGCTGAAGTTTTTTATGGATAAAATGAAAATCGAAAGCACTGATAGCGTCATTCCAGGCGGGCGATACCACAACAGACGGGATTATATGAAATTCCCGAGTTTGGGGCGTCATGATTTACTCTATGAAACAAAAGTTCCCCTGCGCATCAAAGGACTTAATTTTGAGGGCAGTCTTTTGGCCAAGATTGCCAAAAAAGATTATCTACTCCACGCGCCTTATCAAAGTTTTAGGTATGTGGTGAAGTTTCTGCGCGAAGCTGCTTTAGACCCTCAAGTCCAATCTATTAAAATCACCATTTATCGATTAGCCGAGGTGTCGCATATCGCGAGCTCACTGATTAATGCGGCTAAAAATGGTAAGGATGTCGTGGTGCAGATTGAGCTTCGTGCTCGTTTTGACGAAGTGGCTAACATCCATTATGCAGAACAAATGCAGGAAGAAGGGGTGCGCATGATTTTTGGCGTTAAAGGATTAAAGGTGCATTGTAAGGCCTGTGTTATCGAGCGACTCGAGGCTGGCAAGGTAAAGCGTTATTCGTTTTTAAGTTCTGGTAATTTTAACGAAAGTACGGCGCGTATCTACACGGATTACACCCTGTTTACGGCTAATGAGGGCATTGCTAAAGACATCGGCAAGGTCTTTAATTTCTTTGATGTGAATTATCGCGTAAAAACCTATAAACACCTTGTCGTATCTCCGCATTATACTCGTGGGGTATGGGAGCAATTGATCGAGCGTGAGGTAAAAAACAAGAAAGAGGGTAAGGCTGCAGGAATTCAGCTCAAGCTCAATAGCCTCAGTGATTATCGCATGATTGATAAATTATATCACGCGAGTCAAGCTGGGGTGCACATAAAAATAATTGTTCGAGGTATTTGTTGTTTAATCCCAGGTATTAAAGGGCTTAGCGAGAATATTGAAGTAATTAGTATTGTCGACAAATTCTTAGAACACACGCGTCTTTATATTTTTAATAATAATAACCAGCCCAAATATTTTATCTCTTCTGCGGATATCATGGGACGTAATTTAGACACCCGTGTTGAGATTAGCTGCCCAATTTATGACGGGGATATTCAAAATGAGCTTCAGGAAACCTTTGATATTAGCTGGCAAGACAATGTGAAAGCACGCCTGATTTCTGCTACTCAGGACAATGCTTATGTGAGGGAAGGCGGTCCAGCAATCCGTTCACAATTTGCTATTTACGATTATTATCAAAAGAAATTGGAGTCCGAATGATGTTGATGGAAAAATACGGTGGTATTGATATCGGGTCAAATGCGATTCGTCTTTTGGTGGCTACGGTGACAAAATTGGATGATAAACCTGCGCGATTTAAGAAAACGTCCTTAGTGCGGGTCCCAATTCGTTTAGGTGCTGATGTTTTTTTAAATGGAGCCATATCTGCTTTGAGTATCGATCGCATGATTGATGCCATGAGCGCTTATCGATTACTTTTAAAAAACCACAATGTAGTGCGTTATCGGGCATGCGCTACATCAGCGATGCGCGAAGCCAGCAATGGTTTAGAAGTAGTCAAACGCATTAAGGAAGCCACGGGTATAGAGATTGAAATCATCGATGGTGAAATCGAAGCCGATATCATTGCCGCAACTGATTTTGGTAATTTTATCGGTACAGAAAAAACTTTTCTCTATGTAGATGTTGGTGGAGGAAGCACGGAGTTTACCCTTTACAGTCAAGGGCAAGTCATTGTCTCAAGATCATTTAAATTAGGGACCGTAAGGATATTAAATGACATGGTCCGTGAGTCGATGTGGGAAGAGGTAAAAGCCTGGATCACAGAGGTGACCGCGCCTTATGACAAAATTAACGTGATAGGATCGGGGGGGAATATCAACAGTATTTATACCAAGAGTGGGAAAAAAATAGGAAAGCCTCTAAGTTATTTTTTCTTGGTGAATTATTTCGAACTTTTAAAATCCTTGACCTATCACGAACGTATTTACGAACTTGAAATGAATCCAGATCGCGCCGATGTAATTATACCAGCAACAAAGATTTATTTATCTGCCATGAAATGGTCTCGGGCAAAAAATATTTATGTGCCCAAAATTGGTTTGGCTGATGGAATGGTAAAGCGCATGTTTCAAGACCCCACTCAGGGACACTCTATAGACACGCTGCTGAATTACTAATTAACCGTGAATTTGCTCGGTTTTACTGAGATCTTTCATAATTTGAGCTTCAAATTCTAAAAGATCTTGCCATTTTTGATCGACGATTTCTCTTTGGCCGTATTGACGGGCAAACTTCAAAAACATGGTGTAATGGTTAGCCTCACTAATCATCAATTTTCGATAAAAATCGGCTAATTTTTTATCCTCGAGTTCTTCACTCAGTAGGCGAAAGCGTTCACAGCTTCTAGCCTCGATAAGAGCGGCGTAGAGCAATCGGTGGATTAATTGATCATTACGACTGCCGCCTTTGGGAAAAAACTTCATTAAAGCGTTTACATAGGCGTCTTTACGTTCACGCCCTAAATGCCCTCCGCGCTCAATTATGCGGTCATGGACCATTTTAAAATGACTCATCTCTTCTTGAGCCAAAAGAGTCATCTCGGCCACAAGCTCCGTATAATCAGGGTAACCGATGATGAGTGAAATGGCCGTTGAAGCCGCTTTTTGCTCGCAATAGGCGTGATCAGTCAAGATCTCATCGATATTTTTAGCGACAATATTGACCCATCTTGGGTCTGTGGGTAATTTTAATCCTAACATTACAGGGGGATTTTTTTGACTCATACTTATTGTTTACACGTCGAGATCCAGGCTTGAGCGCAACACTTCCAGTAGTGGGTTTTGCTCTTTGAGCTGAGCATATTTTTCTTCTGGAGTGTAGGCATAACGCTTTACAGCACTTTCTACTACATTTATGTTTAGACTCAATTGGTCATTAGAGAGTTGATCCGCCAAATAAGCCATTAAAGGTCCTTTGTCGCGCTCTACCTCCACGCGAATGGTATCGTTAGGGAAGGTAAGTGTGATCTCGGTGCCATTGACCTCGGGGCTTTCCATGGTCAAATGAGAATGTAAATTAAACTTGCCTTCTTCTTTCATCTGATTGGCGTATTGTTTCCAAGCCTTTAGCAATGCTTCTGCGCTAAATTCTTCGGTTCTTATTTCACCAGGAGCGGGGCCCGAGGCTTTATGCTGTGCCTCAAGTTGCTTTTTTTCTTGAATGCTTTTTAGTGAGAGAGAGGAAACTCCTGTGCGTTTGCCCTCAAGTTTGATGTCGATTTTACGGATTTTATTAGGGCTAGGTTTTAAGCCTTCGACCTCTTCGGATGGTTGATCGGCTTGACCTGAATTGATGTTTGTGGACTCTGTTTCGGTATCTGCCCTATGATTTAAGTCATCAGTAGGGAGTACAGCCGAATTCTCTTGAACCGATGAGCTATCAGTCGGCTTGAGTTGCGCAGCGGGAATTATGTAGGGCTGACTATTGGGCTTTTTTTTTTGCTCTAAATCATTTAGAGAAGCCAATTGCATCAAACAGAGTTCAATGAGCAATCGCGGATTACGACTATTTCTGTAATTCAGGGCGCATTGATTGGCAATGTCCAGGGCGGTCATTAGCCACGAACGATCTGCCGATTGAGCTTGTCTGGAGTAATCTTGTTTTACATTTTCCCCAACTTCCAAAAGCGGAATTGTTTGTGGGGTTTGGGCTACTAGTAAATCTCTAAAATGAGAACAAAGACCATTTATAAAGTGTTGTCCGTCAAAACCTTGCGCTAATATTTCATCTAGTTGAAGTAAGAGTTCCGGTATACCGCCTTTTAACATTAAATCAGTAATGCTAAAATAGTATGAGTAATCCAGAATATGAAGATTTTCAGCGACCGCCTCTCTGGTGATACTGTTTCCACAAAAGCTCACAATACGGTCAAAAATAGAAAGGGCATCACGCATGGCGCCATCGGCCTTTAAAGCCATCAAGTGTAAGGCATCATCTTCGGCTTGGATTCCTTCGGCCTGGGCTACACGTTGTAATTGTTCTTTGATGTCTTCAACGGTTATGCGCTTAAAGTCAAAAATTTGACAGCGCGATAAAATCGTCGGAATGATTTTATGCTTTTCGGTGGTGGCCAAAATGAAAATCGCATGGGCGGGTGGCTCCTCAAGTGTTTTTAAAAAGGCATTAAAAGCGGCAGAGGACAACATGTGCACCTCGTCGATTATGTACACCTTAAAACGGCCGGTTTGCGGTGGGATGCGTACCTGATCTATCAGGGAACGGATGTCTTCTACAGAGTTGTTTGAGGCAGCATCAAGTTCAAAGATATTAAAGGCGAAGTCTTCGTCGGGGTGAACGGCCCCATTGAGATTGTCTGCGCTATCCTGATTGATTTTTTTGGCTAAAATACGCGCACAGGTCGTTTTTCCCACACCACGTGGTCCAGTAAACAAAAGGGCTTGAGCCAAATGATTGTTACTGATGGCATTATCTAGTGTACGGGTAATGGACTTTTGTCCCACCACCTGATCAAACCCTTGTGGTCTGTACTTTCTCGCCGATACTATAAAGTGTTCCATAATGCCTTAACAAATATAAAAAGCCACAGTTTTAATTCCCCGAATTCAGTTTGTATTATTTCGTGAGTTATCAACATTTCTGCTAATTTTGTCACGCAGGCCGCCTTATCGCTTCATCTTTTGATGAAGAGGAAAGTCCGGGCACCACAGGGAGGCATAGCGGCTAACAGCCGTCGGTTCGTCAAGGCGAATTAGGACCAGTGCAACAGAAAGAATGTACAGATCATGCTGTAGTGAAATCAGGTAAACTCTATGCGGTGAAATGCCACGTAAACCCACGTTTGAAGATTCCCGTCTGAGTGGGAGGGTAGGCAGATTGAGTGGTTCAGTAATGAATCATCTAGATAAATGATAAGGGTCCAGAAATGGATACAGAATCCGGCTTACAGGCCTGCTTTTTATTCAAAAAAACTAAAGACTGATCCTCCAAATTTTCTGGAGTGTAACCAGTGCTCATGCTCGGAGAAATCTCGGTCTTTATCGTGTTCTAGAATCAACTGACCGTTTTCGGCCAAAAGCTGGCGCTCAAATATTGTTGAGACCAAATTCAGCAATTCTTCTTGCTCTAGAGCGTATGGGGGGTCGGCAAATATAAAATCGTATGTCCCACTATGCTGCTCTAAGAACTTTTTCACCGCTCCTTGAAAACAATGAATCGGCAGTTCGAGTAATTGGGCAGTCTGTTCAATAAATTTAATACAGCCTCGGTTTTGATCTACGCAATCGATGCGCTCGGCACCCCGTGACCCAAACTCATAAGCAATATTTCCGGTGCCGCTGAATAAATCTAGAACCCTAGCACCGAATAAACCTCCGCTATGGTGTAAAATATTAAATAAACCCTCCTTTGCAAAGTCAGTGGTGGGGCGTACAGGCAGATTTTTAGGGCCTCGTATTTTGCGCCCTTTATGTCTTCCTGAAATAATTCTTATTGACTGATGCATTGCAAGGGCAGTTCTTGATATTGAGCTAGATTATGGATTGGTCTCGGGGCTTTACTATAGTAGGTCACATCACGCACAAACTGATACAAAAGATCGAAAAGTTCACCCCGCTCTGTGGCTGTACCACCCAAATATACCGGTACTTGCTCTGGATTTAAATCAAATTGCTCAAAACCGAATAAAAGGTAATAAAGCACATCTTCAGGAGTCTGAAAACTATAGGTGTTACACATGAGCAATTTTTTGGATTGCCATACGATTAAATCAAAATGATCTTGATGAAGGTAAATCATGGCCTGAGCCTGATTCACCATGTTTTGTCCTAAGAGATGACGCAGCAATACCGAAGTGCTGTGTTCATAGGTAAAACTGCCAAAACGCTCAAAAAACCAATTGTTGACGTTTGTAAAAGGCAAATAAACCACCACCAAATCTAAAGCGTCAATAGTGTCAAAAGCGACCAGGTCATTATCGAGTAAGTGGGTGTTAAACTTCAAATAATCCAAGCCTCGAGAAGGGTCAAAAACATCTTTGGGTACTACAGTATACCAAGACGATTGATGTACCAAACGAATAGTTTGATCCCCCTGGATATTGAGCATTTCTCTTTGGCGACCCCAAAATTGATCCAGAAATTGGGTGAGCCCTTGAGCTGTAGTGGAAACTGGAAACTGCTCACTCAGGTATAGGGCGTCTTTGGGTTGTCCTGGTCCCAAAAAAGAAAGTCCGGTCAAAGAAACTTGAACGGACCAACTTTTGTTGTTTTTTTCAGTAGTATTATTTGTCTTTGACTGTGTCATAAAGTTTTGGCCAGTTTCCACTGGTATTGACTTCGTCCATCGATCCTACTTTGACGTATGGTCCGTTAACACCATCCACTGAATTGACTTGTTTTTCTTGAGCGATCAAGTCGGCATCTAGTCCTGCTAGGATTACATCTTTTGAAGCGCGCGCCTCAAATACTTGGTAGATGGTTCCGTTTTTGTCAATTGTTCCTGCGCGCAATTCGAATTTCTGATCTGAATCTGGAATATTCATCATGGTCGTATAGCGCTGAGATCCTGGATAGATAGAGTCTTTGATAGAGGCAAATGAAAGGGTGTCTATAATCACATCTTCGATATAATATCCTCCTTTTTGTGGGTCAAGTCCAAAAGCACGGTTACGCGCAACATCAGCATAACTCGTGTCACGACGTGCCGTGATAGCAAATTTTGCGGTATCGAGGAATTGAACTAGACTGTCAAAATCTGCGGTGAATTTACCATTGAGTTCTTGATAGGCTAATTGACCTGCCTTAATATCTTTTAACTTAGCGATAACCGCAACGTATCTTTTTTCTTTGGTTTGGTTGAAATGTACTGGGCCGATAATTGAATTGTAAAGCTTGTAACCCAAGAAGATGATTAGGATCCAAAGTACGAGTTTAATTCCGAGTTTCATTGATCTGTTTTAAGTTGAAAAAAGGGTCTTTACTACCAAGGCAAATCTACAATATTTTTTCAATCATAAAAGGAATTTGGGAAAAAACCTAGCTATATTTGACCTGAGTTTTCCCTTGTTTTAATGACCATTACAGAATTCGAAAAAGCCCTAAAAAAGGCGTTGGCACATACACCAACCCCAGGACAGGAGCAGGCTATTTTATCTATGTCTGAATTTTGTGTAAATCGCCAGGCAGATCGTGTTTTTTTGCTCACTGGCTATGCTGGTACAGGTAAAAGTACCCTAATCGGGGCTTTAGTCCGAACTTTGGACCAATTCAAGCGTTCCAGTGTGCTGATGGCCCCCACAGGTCGTGCAGCCAAAGTAATCAGCCAATACAGTAATCGAGAGGCGTTCACTATACACCGAAAAATCTACGTGCCTCGAAGTCAAAAGGGTGGTGGGATTAAATTCGCCTTGCAAGCCAACAAACATCGCAATACCTTGTTTATCGTCGATGAGGCTTCTATGGTTCCAGATACCAATACCGATGCTAAAGTTTTTGACGGCCAATCCTTACTAGATGATTTGATGACCTATGTCTATAACGGCCAGGGATGTCAGCTCATGTTTGTGGGTGATCTTGCCCAATTACCTCCGGTACACCTTAACATCAGTCCTGCTTTAGACCCCGATGTATTGCGCATACAATTTCACAAAACTGTGATCCAGTTTGCCCTTACAGAGGTTGTACGTCAAAAAGAGCAAGGGGATATTGTCTCCAATGCCACCAATATTCGTCAGTGGATACAGCAGGACACTCCTGAGCAATTGCATTTTGAATTGGGCCGACAAGATGAAGTTATTCGTCCTTTTGGGGGACAAGAAGTTTTGGAGGCTTTAGAACAGGCTTTTTCCAAGGATAATTTGGATCAAGCAGTAGTCATCGTTCGTTCAAATAAGCGGGCTAATTTGTACAATCAGCAGATCCGTCAGCGTATTTTATTTCGCGATCAAGAGCTTTGTGTGGGCGATGTGCTTATGGTCGTTAAAAACAATTATTACTGGTTAAAGCCTGCTGATTCTGCAGGTTTTATCGCCAATGGCGATATCATAGAAGTCCTAGAGATATTTGAATTCCTTTCAATTTATGGGTTTGATTTTGCTAAGGTCCGGGTGCGTATGCTCGATTACCCTGGTCAACCCCCGTTTAATACGGTTTTGTTATTAGACACCATCAACAGCGAGAGCTCCAGTTTGACTTACGAACAATCCAATGCGCTTTATCAGGCTGTGCGCGAGGATTACGCAGAGGTCAAGTCAAACTACAAGAAGTTTTTGGAAATAAAAAACAATCAATTTTTTAATGCCCTTCAAGTAAAGTACAGCTATGCCATTACCTGCCATAAATCTCAAGGGGGGCAATGGGATCGAGTTTTTGTCGAACAGCCATACCTTAAAGAGGGCATCAACAAAGAATATCTTCGCTGGCTTTACACCGCGATGACTCGGGCAAAAAATCAGCTTTATTTGTTGGGCTTTTCAAAGGAATATTTTGAGGCCTAAAACCAACCCAAAGAGCATTTTTGTATCTTGAGAATATAATAGGCGTTTAATCCATTAAACTTTTTATTTTTGACCCCTAAAAGACAACGACCATTGAAAATTATTGCGATGATTCCGGCGCGTTACGGTGCCTCTAGATTTCCAGGAAAATTAATGCAAGACTTGGGTGGTAAGCCTGTGATTGTCAGAACATATCAGGCGGCAAAAGCCACTGGTTTGTTTGATGAGGTTTATGTCGTGACGGACAGTGATGTTATTTTTAAGGAAATAGAGTGGCATGGTGGACAAGCCTTAATGAGTCAAAAAGATCACGATTGTGGGACAGATCGCATCGCTGAGGCTGTGGTCGATATGGATGTAGATATCGTGGTCAATGTGCAAGGAGATGAGCCCTTTACCAGTAAAGAAGGTCTAGCTCAAGTCTTGAGTGTTTTTGATGGTCCAGATGCGGACCAAATAGATCTCGCCTCGTTAATGACTGAAATTCAAGATTGGCGTGAGATCAGTGACCCTAACGCCGTAAAAGTCGTGGTGGATAAAGAAAATTATGCCTTGTATTTTTCGCGAAGTCCAATTCCTTACCCAAGAGACAAGAACACTGCGGTACAATACTTCAAGCACAAAGGAATTTACGCCTTTAGAAAGCAAGCCCTTTTGGATTTTTACAATCTGCCGATGACCATACTCGAGGCCACTGAAAAAATCGAATGTATACGCTTTTTAGAGTATGGAAAGCGTATCAAAATGGCAATTTCAAATACCCAAGGCATCGAAATTGATACGCCAGAGGATCTCGTTCGTGCCAACAAGGTCCTTAAAGAAGAAAAACGATTGCCCATCAACAATAAGTACCGCAATTTCCCTATGGTGCCCAAAGTGGTTTATGGAAATGGTTGTTTTGAGCAACTGGCGAGTATTTTAGGGCCTCAGCGTAAAGAAAAGGCCCC
>JALRAI010000070.1 GCA_023258055.1 Flavobacteriaceae bacterium
TTACGATCATCCTGAGTGGCCCGAGGAGCCTTTATTTTACGCCAGTTTCCCGTCAAAAACGGACGACAGCGCTGCCCCCGAGGGAAAAGAGGCTGGAATATTCTTAATTCCATTGGCAGTGGGCATCGAGGATACAGAGGCCCTTCGCGAGGCATACTTTGATAAAATCATGACTCGCTTTGAAAGCTTAACGAATCAAAGCGTTAAAAAAAGTATTATATTTAAGGAAAGTTTTTGTCTCAACGACTTTATCAACGACTATAATTCCTACAAAGGAAACGCTTATGGTCTGGCGAATACACTTATGCAGACGGCGTTTTTGAGACCTAAATTGAAGAGTAAAAAAGTTGATGGCCTCTTTTTTACAGGACAATTAACGGTTCCTGGACCTGGAGTCCCCCCATCACTGATCTCTGGTAAAATTGTTTCAGGACTTATGGATCAAAGTATAGAATCATGAAAGCATTATTCGACGATATATCTCAGTCGTGCAGTAAAAATGTAACAAAAACATACAGCACTTCGTTTTCTTTGGCCACAAAAATGTTAGCGCCGAGCATACGACAAGACATTTATAATGTATACGGTTTCGTGCGTTTGGCCGATGAAATTGTGGATTCGTTTCACGACTACGACAAAAGTGCGCTTTTTGCCCGTTTCGAGCAGGCCTTAGAACAAGCCTTGACCGAAAAAATCAGTCTGAATCCTATTCTTAATTCATTTCAATATACCGTCCATAAGTACGGGATTGACCAGGCGCTTATTGATGCTTTTATGAACAGCATGCGCCTAGATCTCACTAAAAGCGAATACACCACTCGAGAGGAATATCAAGCCTATATCTATGGCTCAGCAGACGTTGTGGGCCTCATGTGCCTAAAAATATTTGTCAAGGGGGATCAACAGCAGTTTGAGGTGTTAAAGGAGCCTGCCATGGCCTTGGGCTCTGCTTTTCAAAAAGTCAATTTTCTGCGGGATTTAAAGGCTGATTTTAAAGAACTCAACCGCACTTATTTCCCTAATACCAATCTTACAGCCTTAGATGAATCCGCTAAGCGTGCCATCATTGAGGATATTGAAACAGACTTTAAAAAAGGCTATGCTGGAATCGTAGCTTTGCCTTCCGAGGCCAAGTTTGGCGTATTTATGGCTTATCGCTATTATCGTCGACTCTTAAAAAAATTAGACAATACTCCGGCCCTGGATATCGTCAATGCGCGTATTCGTGTGCCGAATTATGAGAAATTTGGTCTTTTGACCAGAAGTTATGTTAAATACCAATTAAAATTAGTTCGATAAAATGGAAGTTGTTTTTTGGATTTTAATCTTTTTAACCACTTTTTCAGTCATGGAATTTATGGCCTGGTTTACCCATAAATACATCATGCATGGCTTTTTATGGGTACTGCACAAGGACCATCATCACAAAGACCACAGCAGCTGGTGGGAACGTAATGATGCCTTTTTCATATTTTACGCCATTGTGAGCATCCTTTGTTTTATCAGCTGGGATAGTTACGGGTTTTGGGCTGGTTTGCCGATAGGCCTGGGTATTTTCGCCTATGGTGTGGCCTATTTTATGGTTCATGATATTTTTATCCACCAAAGATTTAAAATGTTCCGCAACGCCAATAACTGGTATGCACGAGGCATTCGTCGTGCCCACAAAATTCATCACAAACATTTAGGAAAAGACAAAGGAGAATGCTTTGGCATGCTCGTTCCACCCCTTAAGTACTTTAAAAAGTAATTATGGAGCGGCTTTACTTATGGCTCGACTTAGGGTCTTTGGCTCTGCCGCTGCTGTTTTCATTTCATCCCAAAATTAAATTTTACAAACGCTGGCCCAGCGTGTTGTCCGGGATCTTGGTGATGGCCTTGGTGTTCATTCCCTGGGATATTTACTTTACCGCTCAAGGGTTTTGGGGCTTTAATCCAAACTACCTTACAGGTATTCAATGGCTCGGCCTTCCTATAGAAGAGTGGCTTTTCTTTTTTTGCATCCCTTATGCCTGTATGTTTACCCACCATGTTTTGAGCTCACTAGTTCCTTGGTGGCCACTGAGCAAAAAAACTACAGATTGGGTTTATCTCATGGTGGTCCTGGGTTTGATTATGGGCCTTTGGTATGGCATCGATCAGTGGTATACGGCCACGGCCTTTATTTATGCCCTATTGGTTTTGGGCCTTACACAAAATACAGCCCCTCAAATACTGCCCACTTTTTTTATGAGTTATCTCATCATATTAATTCCATTTTTTATCGTCAACGGAGTACTGACCGGGTCAGGCTTACCCGAGCCAGTGGTGTGGTATAACGACACCCAAAACTTTGGTGTCCGATTAGGTACAATTCCTTTGGAAGATACGGTCTATAATCTGGGAATGTTATTGAGTGTGGCGCTGGTGGGACATCATATCAATCAGCGGTTTTTCTCAAATTGAGACCATGAAACAAAAACTACGGACTTCTTTAATTTTTGGTTTTTTAAATTTTGGTGGGCTTTACCTCGGGGCTTTAAGTACCACCCCTGGAGTCAATAGTCCCTGGTACATCAATTTAAATCAAGCACCCTGGACCCCACCAGGATATGTCTTTGGTCTGGCGTGGACCCTAATCATGATTTGTTTCACCGCCTATTTGACCCTTTTGTGGCAAGAAGAATCGACTCGTGTCTCTGCAAAAAAACTTTTTATCATCAGTTGGGGCCTCAATGTACTTTGGAACCCAGTGTTTTTTGCCCTTCATAAAACAAGCACCGCCTTAATTTTAATTTCAGCCTTATTACTTTTATTAGTGACTATGGCCGTAAAGTTTATCAAAATTTTACGTTGGCAAACGCTCTGGATTACGCCCTATATCTTGTGGCTGATAATCGCTACCTCACTCAATGCCTATATCGTCTTGCAAAATCCTTAACTCTCGAAGAGTCCTTCTACTGAGTCAAAGGGGCTTCTAAATAAGGAAAGTCTGTTAAAAATTGGCGATTACCCGGTCCCACACCATCGCTGATAAGCAAAGGACCATTGACCCCGTCAAAGCGATCCCCTTCTGGACCCCCAAACATCAATAGAAAGGTCGTATCCATCACATCGTCGGTCAAATTTCTTCCAGTAAACCAAAGCTCAGCATTGCGATAGGTTGTCGTGCCCTGTGCTGCTAATTGCAAAGCATCGGTCGTGGCCATAAAGTCAGTAAAAGTCGCGGCATCAAATCCAAGTACATTAGTCTGAAAACTAACAGGCTCCTCGTTCAGGGTATAGCCTATAAAGTACTGCTCAAGGTTTTCCAAAAAGACGCCAGGAAAAGTCTGATTGTCTGACCCGTCGATAAAATCTTGGTTGCCTCGAGCGGAAACCATGGAGCGATTAAAAGCGTCCTGTAGTGGGCCAGCAATATTCAAAACTGAATTAATCGCAGGGCGTCCCGCGATATCTTGCTGCACATAAACACCACTAAAGTCCAATCCATCCAGACAAACCGGGCAAATACCACCGCAATCCACACCCGTTTCATCTCCATTTTGGATGCCGTCACTGCAGCTAATTTGCTCTATAACATTGTTAAAATCGTCTGCATCCTCACAAGCTGCAAAACCAATTACCATAATTGGTAACATTAAGTATTTACGCCAACTCAGTACCCCCATATCAATATTTTCTTTTTGTACTCACCCATACATTATATGCATCGGGTAAATTAAAATCTCCGTATTCATTTAAAGCGTGTGCCGGGACTGGGCCGAGTAATTCTGTGGGCAAGCTAATGGCCACGGCTAAAACGTTTGTCTGCAGATAAGCATCCACAGCCTCTGCTGTATTGAAGCCCTCTGGAGCAGCGGAGCCATTTTGTATTTGAGCAAAACGTTCTTGATCAAAGAAAAATGGGTCTCGTCTGGGACCCGCAAAAAGACTAATAGAGTCCAATTGGGTAACATAGGTTTGCTCTAGATCAGATATTTGTACTGAACCCATTAAATCGCTCACATCGATCTCTGAAGATGCGCCTTGTTGTTGCTCAGCCACAGGACTAGGGCCAAAGAAATACATAATGCTGTCTCTGGGGATGGCTTGAATGACTAGGTCTTCTTTGAAATCACCGTCATTGTCAATATTAAATTCAATCATCACCTCAGGATCAAAGCGTGCCTCTTGCGACACAGTGCCAATACTGAGAGGGCTCTGCAGGGTAACTACAAAAACCGTCTTGTCAGATTGGGCCCCTCTGAAGGCATAAAAGTCTGCGATATCGGCCGAGGTATAAGCCACCCCTGGCCCATCTCCTTGCTCGGAACTCGAGAACAGTACCCAAAGTCCCCCGAGACTCAATATCGAGATTAGGGTATAAATTTTAGACATATCCTTCTATTGTGGTAAATGATTTATTTAATTTTAAACCAATAATTGGCCTAACTCCACAAAAATAACAAATGAACCCGTCTTCAGCTGGTTGGATTAAAAAATTTATCAAAGAGATCGATCAAAACGCCCTCTGCGGTGCCTACAAAGATGTGTTTGATCTTTATCAGGGCTTAAAAACAGGTGGATTTATCTATGGAATGTCCTTAGTGGGATTGGAGCCCCAGGCCAAAACCACACTGCAGTTAACGGTTGAAGAACACACCAAGATCAATCTTTTACACGCCCTGTGCTTTGTATATTTCAAAGAGAACCCAGAGGATCAATACAGCCAATGCATTGCCACCATCGTTTCTTTTTATGAGCTTATGGGCAAAGGGCAGCCAGGCTTATTACACAAACTGAGTTTTGCCAAAAATCCGAGTGACAATCTCGAAGCCATAATCAATGCCCGTTTGCATGAGAATAATCTCGGGCGCAGTGCAGAGGTATCTTCGCTAATTACTTATGTCCTTTTGTTTATTGATGTCTTGGTTTTTCAACAATATCTCAAGGGCAATCAAAGTGTTCAAAAGGCTTTTGACCATATGGAGTATTTATGCATTCAAGCTTGTGCCTGGGCACTTGAGAGCAAGTTAAAGCCTAGCAAGTACGACCATATGTTTATTGAAATGTTGCAAAATGCTCTGAAAAAGCCCTTGAAATTAGGGGATGATTCAGGACAAGAACTCATGGCAGATATGCGGGAGCAATCCTCCTTGTTTAAGAATTTTATCATGGATGTGTGTTGTTTGGGGGTTTGGGATGACCGGGTCATGGATGCTGCGGAACTTCATTTTCTTCAAGACTTTGAAAAAGCCTTAGCTCTTGAACCAGGAAGAGCGCTTACCGGGGTGGGTGATCTAGATGAATTTTCTCGCAACCATGCGCAATCCATTCGTCTTTTTGAACATGCCAATCCAGTGAAACTGTTGTATAAACAGTCAAGTGCTATGGTAAAAACCCTCATTTTGCGCAATAAGAATCGCTTGATTAAAGAATTAGCCGAAAGTGGTGAATTGGTTAAACTTTTGACCTTGTCCACGGTACGCGACCTCAACAGAAAGGAAAAGCAAAAAGTTAAAGAGCAATTATTAGACATCTGCAAAACGGTTCCATCGCTGACCTTGTTTTTGCTTCCAGGGGGTTCTTTACTGCTACCGATTATGGTAAAACTGATTCCAAAGCTGCTTCCCTCTGCCTTTAATGAAAATGCCATAGACGAATCCTGAGATAAGCCAGATTTATGTGTTACGACATCAAAGCAAGCCTAGAGGCCCAAAAATCCAGGGCGCAGCGCTCTGGAAATCTGGATGCGGCTCAAGAAATTGAGACCCTTTTGCGAAAACACACAAAACTTCCTCAGTCTCACCTCAGTGGCTTTGATCATCCCATTTTAGGGATTTATACGCACGATAATCCTTACGCCATCCGACTCGGACGCTGGGGTCTTATTCCCCATTGGTTCCAAGGCCGAGCTGAGGAGTTAAAATTCAATACCCTCAATGCCCGCTCTGAAGGAATGCTTGAAAAAGCCGCATATGCCCAGGCGGCAGAACATTACAGAGGAATTTTAATGATTGATGGGTTTTACGAACATCAACACCAGGCCTCTGGAATCTACCCCTATTATATCTACCGAAAGGACCTTAAACCAATGGCCCTGGCTTGTATTTACCAGCCAGCATATAATGATGAAAATAAGGTGTCAGATCCTGAGAAACACAGCGATAAAAACGCACGACAAGCCACTGCAGCCCTGAGTTTTAGTATTGTGACCATCCAGGCCAATGAACTCATGAGCACCATCCATAACAATCCAAAACTCAAAGAGGCGCGAATGCCCCTGATTCTCAACACACATATGCAGGAGCAATGGTTGGTGCCAGAACTCCATAAATCAGAAGCTTTTGCCCAGAGCGCAGCGGGCAAGCATAATTCACCTACTTTAAACCAGGAATTTATCCTCCAAAGTCATGAAATCCAGTTGGATTGTCATACCGTAGCCCCGCTGCGCCAAAACAAAAGAACTATGCCGCGAAATGCAGCATTAAATAATGAGCGGGATGCTTCGGCTCGATTTGATTATCCAGAACTCAGTCCTGGGTGGGATTTATTCAGTGGGCTTAATTAGCCACGTCACTGATGAATTTAATGCGATAGAGGCGAATTTCTTCTTCCTCAAAATCACCGTCAAAGGCTTCCAAAGCCGGGGCCACTTGATCGCTTTGGGCCTCCATAAAGTAGTCGTGTAATTCTTCCTGAGAGTCTTCATCGAGAATATCTTCCAAATAATAGTCGATGTTGAGCTTGGTCCCGCTATAAACTATAGCCTCCATCTCTTTGATAAAATCGTCCATGGCCAAACCTTTGGCCTGAGCAATATCGGTCAAAGGTAATTTCCGATCCACACTTTGAATTATGTACAGCTTTAGACCGCTGTTCGAACCGGTGGATTTGACCACGAAATCATCGGGACGCAATATCTGATGTTCTGTGACGTAATTATCGATAAGGCTTACAAAGCTTGCACCGTACTTTTTAGCTTTTCCCTCACCTACTCCGTGAACATTTGAAAGCTCATCGATGGTAATAGGATATTTTAATGCCATATCCTCCAAAGAAGGGTCTTGGAAAATAACAAAGGGTGGAAGCCCTAATTTATCGGCTATGGTCTTGCGCTCTGCTTTGAGTAATTTAAAAAGGGTTTGATCCGCAACGGCGCCTATTTGCCCTCCACCACTGACCACTACATCGTCGTTTGCGTCTTTGTAGCTATGGTCCTCGGTCATCATAAAGGAACTTGGGCTTTTTAAAAACGCCTGTCCAGCAGAACTGATTTTCAATACGCCATAGGTCTCAATATCTTTTGTGAGCAGACCAGCTACCAATGCTTGACGAATAAGCGCCATCCAGTATTCTGAGGGATGCGCGCTTCCTGCACCAAAAATTGACATGGCATCTGTCTTGTGGGATTTAATCAGCGCGTTGACTTTACCACGCATCACATGCACAACTTCTTTGGCCTTGTATTTTTGATGGGTCTGCACCACGGCATTGAGTAAACTCGCGAGTTGATCCTGGGCTTCGTGTTTTTTCTTAGGGTGACGCATATTATCGTCCATATCCCCACCTTCTCCTGTTTCATTGTCGAATTCCTCCCCAAAATAATGGAGAATAAATTTTCTCCGAGAGATAGAAGTCTCAGCAAAAGCCACCACATCTTGGAGCAAAGCCAATCCGATTTCCTGCTCTGCCACGGGCTTTCCGCTCATAAATTTCTCGAGCTTTTCAATGTCTTTGTAGCTATAGAAGGCCAAACAGTGGCCTTCACCGCCATCGCGACCGGCCCGACCAGTTTCTTGATAATAACTTTCGATACTCTTAGGCATATCGTTATGAATCACAAAACGCACATCAGGCTTGTCGATTCCCATACCAAAGGCAATCGTGGCTACGACCACCTCAGCGTCCTCCATTAAAAACATATCCTGGTTTTTGACGCGTGTTTTTGGATCTAAACCAGCGTGATAGGGTATCGCCCTTATCCCATTAACTTGCAGGGTTTGAGCCAATTCTTCGACGCGTTTGCGGCTCAAACAATATATTATGCCGCTTTTACCCTCATTGTTTTTGACAAAACGGGTGATGTCCGCATCGATAGACTTGGTCTTTGGTCGTATTTCGTAATAAAGATTCGGCCTATTGAACGAAGCCTTAAAGGTGGTCGCCTCTTGAATACCGAGATTCTTTAAAATATCTTCTTGAACTTTTGGGGTCGCTGTAGCCGTCAGACCTATTATGGGGATATTACCGCCCAATCGCTGAATAATCTTGCGCAGATTTCTGTATTCTGGTCTAAAATCATGACCCCATTCCGAGATACAATGGGCCTCGTCAATGGCCACAAATGAAATCGTTACCCGGTTTAAAAACTCAATATTTTCCTCTTTAGTTAAAGATTCAGGAGCCACATAGAGTAATTTGGTCACCCCAGAGCGCACATCAGAGCGCACCTGTTTGATCTCGGCTTTGGTGAGTGAAGAATTGAGCACATGAGCTATGCCTTCAGTCTCGGACAAAGAGCGCAAAAAATCCACCTGATTTTTCATCAGCGCAATCAATGGTGAAACTACTATGGCCGTACCAGGAGAAATCAACGCTGGGAGTTGATAGCAAAGAGACTTCCCCCCGCCCGTAGGCATGATCACAAAGGTGTCCCTGCCCGCCAATACATTGGTAATGACTGGCTCTTGTAAACCCTTAAACCCTGAAAAACCGAAATAATTCTTGAGCGCAGCGGATAATTCTTCTTTGCTGTATGCTTTGTTCATTTTTGCTTATGTCTGGAGTTTATGACAATAAATTGCGGGAACTCGAGAACAATTGTAATTTTGCAACCATTAGAGATGCGATGTATCTAAAAAGGAGTAGCCCTAATGGGCTAATAACCACTTCTAAAGATAGCAAAATCTAAACAGCGTACCAATTAAAAAAGTGAAATTTTGATCGACTTAAAACCCATAATAAAGGTCGCCAAAGAGACCGTAGAGACTGAGGCTAAGGCCATTCAACATCTATCGACCCTTATCGATGAACAGTTCGCCCAAGCCGTGGCTTATATCTTCCAGTCCAAAGGCCGGGTGATTGTTACAGGGGTAGGCAAAAGTGCCAATATTGCGACCAAGATTGTCGCTACTTTAAATTCTACGGGTACTCCAGCTATTTTTATGCACGCTGCCGATGCGATTCATGGTGATTTAGGGATCATACAAGAAAATGATACCGTAATCTGTATTTCTAAAAGTGGGAATACTCCAGAAATAAAGGTATTGGTTCCTCTGATCAAAGCCAGTGGCAATAAACTGATCGGGCTGACGGCCCATATAGAATCTTATTTAGGGCAACAAAGTGATTTTGTGCTTAATGCTTACGTAGCTA
>JALRAI010000071.1 GCA_023258055.1 Flavobacteriaceae bacterium
TTATGCGGCACTTCAGGTGCATAATGCCATTGAATTATTGCGTAATGAAAATAACGCCCAGCTCATTGCCCAAGCCCAAACATTACTCGGATTTATTTACACGGAAAATGGAAAATGGGAAGAGGCTGAAATATTTTTACACCTAGCCGATCAATATTATTCCAATAATGGAGCAATCGATTCGAGATCAGAGGTGCTTTTGGGTTATGGTGCCCTTTCAATCAAGCAAAAGCAGTTTAGTGAAGCGATAAATTATTTGGAAGCCGCCAAAACCTCTTTTAACAATCAGCAGAATTTACCGCAGCTGGCCAAAACAGAATTGTTACTGGCAGAAGCCTGTATTAAAATTGATCCTGAACTGCTCCCCAATGCCTTAAATAAGGCCAAAACAGCTTTAGCTCAGGCCACGGCCTTGGGCAATCAAAACAAATTAGTCGATATTGGTATTGAAAGCCTGAGACTCGAGTCCTATCTGGCCTTGAGAGCCAATAAATTTAACGACGCAGAGGATTTTTTAATGCTCTATGAACAAAAGAATGACTCACTTCATCAGTATTATTTAAATACAATCGCACAAACGGGAAGTGATAATGGAGATTTAGCCAGTTTGAACCAAATCATCGACCAACAAAAAAGTGATTTGGACCGACAACAACGCTCTATAAGTTTTAGCAAAATCACTACTGGACTCAGTATTGCCTTGATCGTTATACTCTCGCTCCTGACCTTATCTCTTTACAAGAACAACAACTTGCGGGCCAAGGCCAACATCCTGTTACAGGATAAAAATAGTGAGCTACAATTAGCCAAAGAGAAGGCTGAAAAGGCCTCCATGGTCAAGGCAGAATTTCTGTCGACCATTACCCATGAGCTGCGTACGCCAATGTACGCCGTAACCGGACTGACCCATCTTTTGCTTGAGGAAAATCCAAAACCTGAACAAAAGGAACACCTGCGCTCTCTTCAATTCTCAGGAGAGTACCTGCTGAACTTGATCAATAATATCCTAGATCTCAATAAACTCGAAGCCAATAAAGTAGAGATAGAGAATACCACCTTCAATCTCAAAAAACGGCTCAATGATGTTTTGATCGCCTTAAACAAGTCCGCTGTAGACCGCAAAAATAATTTGCGTCTGGAGTATGACGACGAAATTCCGGACAAACTCGAGGGAGATTCAGTAAAATTGTCTCAGATTCTGATCAACCTTATCGGTAATTCTTTAAAGTTCACGCAAAATGGGGATGTCATCGTACGCGTGAATAAACTCGGTGAGAAAAACAATAAAATCACGCTTCATTTTGAGATTGAAGACAATGGTGTGGGTATTTCAAAAAAGAAACAAAAAAGTATCTTCGAGTCTTTTTCTCAAGCTTCGCTCCAAATCAACCGCAAATTCGGGGGGACTGGTTTGGGGCTCTCCATTGTTAAAAGCCTTTTGGAACTCATGGGCAGCCGCATTCAGCTCGAAAGTCAATTAGGAAAAGGGTCAAAATTTTGGTTTGATTTGGTTCTTGAAATCTCAGCCCAAGGGGCCACAGAGGAAGATGGAGTTAAACACCTAGCTGAGAACGAATACAGCATTTTAGAAAACCGACATATTCTTGTGGTGGAAGACAATAAAATCAACCAAATGATCACGCGTAAAATACTGGAAAAGCGCAACATCATTTGTCAGGTTGCTGATAACGGAATGGATGCCATAAAATTAGTTGAGGCCAATGATTTTGACGTGGTACTCATGGACATCCATATGCCGGGAATCAGTGGTATTGAGGCCACCCAAGAAATTCGAAAGTTTAAGCCTGATTTGCCCATAATCGCTTTGACCGCGGTGACTATTGAAGAAAATATCGATGAATTCTACAGAGTAGGCTTTAGTGAAATCATCCCTAAGCCATTCAAAACAGAGGAATTCTTCGAAAAAATACACCGTACGCTCACCCAAGATTCTTCGGCCCAGGATTCCTCAATCCAAGCGTGAGCGGTGGAAGGCTACACGTCTTAAAATCTCTAGATCAAAAGCCTGTTTTCGATCAAACAGCAGTTTTGTTTGAATAGGCCAGTAGTATACCGCCCTTTTTTCCAGTTTATCCCCTAGCCTTTGGTAGTCTTTTTCGGTGGTGAGTATTAAATCCTGCGCCCTGAGTTTTTCAATCTCCTCAGCCGTAAAATTATGGTGGTCCGAAAAAGCAAAATGCTTAAAATGAGCCCCTTTTTTCTCAAGCTCACCAACTAGTGGCTCGGGGCGGGCAATTCCGGTTACCAGGGCAAAAGGCAATTGAATAAAGTCCTCAATCTTCATACTGTCATGCGGGCCGACACATACATCGCTATAGGCAATACTGCTGGCATAAAAACTTTGTTCCTGGGTGAGCTTTAACTCATGTTGTAGGGCCTGAGCCCCCGCATAAGGCAAAGTTTCAGGGCACTTAGTCACCACGATGAGATCCGCGCGCTTTGCCCCTGAGGCCCACTCGCGTAACCGACCCCAAGGCAATACTCTATCCTTGTGGTAAGGCCTTTGGTATTGAGTCAATAGTATATTGAGGGCAGGGCGTACATAACGATGCTGATAGGCGTCATCGAGCAGGATTACCTCACAGCGCCCCTCTAAAGCCTTTATGGCCTTTACTCTATCGGCACAAACCACCACACAGAGCTGAGGAAACTTTCTCTTGATTTGCAGAGGTTCGTCCCCGACCTCCCTGGCCGTATGCTGGGCGCTTACCTCAATAAACCCCTTTGTGCTGCGTCCATAGCCACGGCTTACCACCCCCACACGATATTCAGAAGCCAAGAGTCGCGCCAAATATTCGATCATAGGGGATTTACCTGTGCCCCCAACACTGAGATTCCCCACAGCAATTACCGGTGTCTTAAACTCGTGCTGAGTGAGAATTCCTCGATCAAAGGCCCAATTGCGCAGGGCGAGAACACTGCCGTAAATTATCGATAAAGGAGCCGTGATTACATTCATTTATAAGGGAAACTGCGCTAAATTACACAGACAGAATACAACGAAAATATACTTTTTTATCTTTACCCTAAAATTTTACTCATGCAGGTAGCTGATGTATTGCGTTTATTAGACCAATGGGCCCCACTGACCTACAGTGAAGACTTTGACAATACTGGGTTGCTTGTGGGTAATGCTCAGTCAGAGGTTCGTGGGATATTGGTAAGTTTGGATACCCTAGAAAGTGTTGTTGATGAGGCTATTGCTGAGGATTGCAATCTGGTTGTGAGCTTTCACCCGATTATTTTTTCTGGATTAAAGTCTTTGAAATCAGAAGATTATGTGAGCCGAGCGGTAGTCAAAGCCATAAAAAACGACATTGCCATCATCGCCATTCATACGGCTTTAGACAATATGCCTTACGGGGTTTCTTGGGGTATGGCAAAGGTATTAGACCTTCAAAATACTCATGTACTCATGCCCAAACAGGATGTGATGTATAAATTAGTGACTTATGCACCCCATCAAAATGCGGAGCAGGTAAGAACGGCCCTATTTGCCGCTGGTGCAGGGGCCATCGGGAATTACGATGAATGCAGTTTTAACGCCTCGGGCACGGGCACTTATAAACCCCTGGATGGAGCGCAACCGGCCTTGGGAACCATTGGAGAACTGCAAACTGAGCCTGAGACCCAGATCAAGGTGAGTTTTCTGCGGCACCAAAAAAGCACTTTAATTAGCGCCCTAAAACAAGCCCATCCCTACGAGGAAGTGGCTTATGATATTATTGCCTTGGATCAAGGATGTCCTGAGGTTGGGATGGGTTTGATCGGTACTCTACCCCAGAAATTATCCTTTGAGCAATTACTCAAAACATTGAAATCGGGCTTTAACTGTGGCTGTATTAAATACAGCAAAAATGGACCCCAGCAGATTCAAAAGGTGGCCGTACTGGGCGGTAGTGGCAGCTTCGCTATAGATCAGGCCAAAGCCCTTGGGGCTCAAGTATATATCACCGCAGATTTAAAATATCACGATTATTTTAAGGGCCAGGAAGATTTTGCAGTGCTCGACATCGGACATTACGAAAGTGAACAATTCACAAAAGACCTAATTGTTGACTACCTTAGCAAAAAAATTACTAATTTTGCACCCTCCTTGCCCATAGTCAAGGTGTTAAAATCAAAAGTAAAGACCAATCCTATAAGTTACTACTAAACTGTATGGCAAAGAAAACTGAAACCACGGTAGAAGAAAAGTTGCGCGCCTTGTTCGATCTTCAACTCATTGACTCACGCGTCGATGAAATTCGCAATGTTCGAGGAGAGTTACCACTTGAGGTAGAGGACCTAGCCGATGAAGTGGCTGGTTTAAATACACGCCTTGAAAAACTAAAGACTGATTTAGATTTGATCGAGGATGGCATCAAGGAGCGTAAAAACCTCATCGAGGAGGCAAAAGCACTGATCAAGAAATATACAGGCCAGCAAGATAAAGTACGTAACAATCGTGAGTACAATAGCTTGAGCAAAGAAATTGAATTCCAAGAACTCGAAATTCAATTAGCCGAAAAGCAAATTCGCGAGCACCAAGCACAAATTGAGCAGAAAAATATAGTCATTGAAGAGACCAAAGAGCGTTTGGCCAAGCGTGAAGAGCATCTAAAGCACAAGCAAGGGGAACTCGATGAAATTCTTGCTGAAACAGAAAAAGAAGAGCAAGCGCTTTTAAAAGAATCTGAAAAATACGCCAAAGACATTGAAGAGCGTCTTTATAACGCCTACAAGCGCATCCGTGGCAATGTAAAAAATGGTCTCGCGGTTGTGGCTATCGAACGCGGTGCATCAGGCGGATCTTTCTTTACCATTCCTCCACAAGTGCAAATGGAAATTGCTGCCAGAAAAAAAATCATTACTGATGAGCACAGTGGCCGAATCTTAGTCGATCCAAGTCTTGCAGACGAGGAACGCGAGAAAATGGAAGCCTTGTTTGCCAAGTTAAAATAATCTCAAAACGCCTTCTTCGAAGGCGTTTTTTTTTGATCTTTACTTTTAAAAATTGTCTATGGCTAGAACTATTTACTTTGGATATCTATTGAGCTTATCCCTGTTGCTCCCCATTTTGGGCAGTTGTCAAAATAAAACCACAATTAATACGGGGTATCAAGATGCGGACTTCACAAAAAGCATTCAGCGCATAGCACAGATGGACAAAACCCAGCTCAAAAAGGCTTATTTAGCCAGCGGGTGTTTCTGGTGCGTAGAGGCTATTTACGAGCGGTTAAACGGCGTTGAAGAGGTCATTTCCGGCTATGCCGGGGGACACACCCCCTATCCGACCTACGGAGCGAGCAATACGGGACTGACGGGACATGCCGAGGCCGTAGTGATTTATTACGACCCCGCGCTCATCGATTTTTCGACCCTGATCGAGGTTTATTTCGCCTCACAAAATATTAGCCAATTTAATGGCCAAGGTCCAGATCACGGTTCTCAATACCGCAGTATATTGTTTTACCAAAATCAAGAAGAGGCCGACATCATCCAGGCCCAAATCAGTGCCCTGGAACAGGAATTGGGCAAAGGCAAAGTCGCTGCAGAGGTCCAAGAATTTAACAAGTTTTGGCCCGCAGAAGATTATCACCAAGACTATGAGGCCAATCATCCCTATCATCCGTACATCGTCAATACCTCCATTCCGCGCTTAAAACGCGTCATGGCAAAATTGCCCGAGCTCTTTAAAAAGAACGAGTAAGGCCCAAAAATAAATAGTAAGACCTAGAAATTTAGCCGAAACTTTGCCTTAATTCTTGTGACTCCCGTCGCAAAGTGGCATGCTGCCGCTCTTGCCACATCGGCAAAAAGAACTGCGGCGCTCGCGGCGCTCCACAGTACCATCGGGGTGGTGCAGATCAATGGTTCCCACCACTACCACGGGACCATTTTCGATAAGATTTACTTGAGTAACATGTTCTGAGGACATAGCATTTTGTTTTTTAAAAGCAATAATTGCTTTTGGATTAATTTTTTCTCGACTTAAAAATAGTAAATTTAGGAGGACTAGGGCATATTCCGTAATTTTAGAAATTAAAGGAATGACTTGAATCAGCTAATGAACGACCAAACAAGAAAAACAGCAGCATCCCTCGACCTTCAAGATCCATTATCAGGCTTTCGCCAAGAATTTGAACTGCCCAAAGACCAAAAAGGAGATCCTTTAATTTATCTATGTGGCAACTCTCTGGGATTACAACCCAAACAAACCAAAGACTACATAGGACTTGAACTGGAGCATTGGGCAAAATGGGGTGTCGATGGGCATACCAAGGGCCAAAACGCTTGGTTGCCGTATCATGAACTTTTAACCCATCAAATGGCGCAAGTCGTTGGGGCAAAGGATAGCGAGGTTGTGGTCATGAATACCCTTACGGTAAACCTGCACCTGATGATGGTCTCTTTTTATCAGCCCAGCTCGGCACGTCATAAAATAATAATTGAAGCCGATGCTTTTCCCAGTGACCGATACGCAGTAGAAAGTCAAATAAAGTTTCACGGTTACGATCCCGAGCAAAGTCTTTTGTTATGGCAGCCTAATCCAGAAACTGGGCTTTGTGAACTTTCCACTTTAAAAAGTCTCATGGAGCAGCACAAAGACAGTATCGCCCTGATCATGCTGGGTAATTCTAATTACTATTCTGGACAAGTTTATCCCATAGGGGAAATCACTGCACTGGGACATCACCACGGTGCCAAAGTCGGCTTTAATCTGGCTCATGGCGCCGGCAATATTCTTTGTGATTTACATCAAAACAATGTGGACTTTGCCGTTTGGTGCACCTATAAATATCTCAATAGTGGGCCTGGAAGTTTAGGGGGTGTTTTTGTGCATGAGCGCCATGCCAAAGACCATGAACTCCCGCGTTTTACTGGCTGGTGGGGCCACAATAAGCAAACGCGTTTTAAAATGCGTGATGCCTTTGAGCCTATGGAAGGGGCCGAAGGATGGCAGCTGAGTAACCCCCCTATTTTATCTATGGCCGCCATACGCGCTTCATTGGATATTTTTGAGCGTGCCGGCATGAATGCCATTCGACAAAAATCAGTACAACTCACAGCATATCTAGCAGAGCTGCTTCAAGGGCTTGACAGCGATAAAATTCGCATCATGACCCCACTAGACCCCTCTGAGCGTGGCGCACAACTCTCCTTACAAATAAAAAATAGTGATCGCTCACTGCACCAGGCTTTGACCGGACTCGGTGTGGTAAGTGATTGGCGAGAACCCGATGTAATTCGCGTGGCTCCAGCACCTTTGTATAACAGCTACCAAGATGTTTACGATTTTGTTCAGCGCTTAAACCAATGCCTGTAATGCCCTTAGATAAAAACGATAAAATACTAATTATTGGCGCTGGGCTCTGCGGGAGTCTTTTGGCACTTAGACTCGCCCAAAGGGGACATCAAGTCACTTTGGTGGAAAAACGACCAGACCTTAGAGCAAAACCTCTAGATGCTGGCCGCTCTATTAACTTAGCGCTGAGTGATCGAGGCTTGAAAGCCTTAAAAATGGCCGGCATGGATCAAAAGGCCTTGGCCATCAGTATCCCCATGCGCGGGCGTATGATTCACCAACCGGGGCGCGATCCATTTTTCAGCCCCTATAGCGGCAACACCAATACCGCCATAAATTCTATTTCAAGACCAGGATTAAACGAGTTACTGCTCGATGCTATTGAAGAGATAGGCACAGTCGACCTTTATTTTAATGCGGCTTGTATTGACCTTGATTTAGAGCGCTGCCTGGCTCATTTTGAGCAACAAAAACCGGGCAATTCTGGAGCAGAACAAAGTGAGACTTTCCAAATCCAAGCCGATGTGATCTTTGGTTGTGATGGTGCCGGCTCTGTGGTACGAAAAACGCTTCAAAATAAAAAAGGAGAAGGTTTTGACTTTACTTTAGACTGGCTCAGTCATGGTTATAAAGAACTCTCTATCGACCCCGGGCCTGACCATACATTTCAACTCCGGGATGATGCCTTGCATATCTGGCCTAGAGGTGAGGACATGATTATCGCCTTACCTAATTTGGATAAAAGTTTTACTGTAACCCTGTTTATGAGTCATACGCGGCAACCCCATGGCTTTGAGCATTTAAATAGCCCGGAACAAATTGAAGACTATTTTCGACAAAAATATCCCGAGCTTTTAAGCCTTATTCCAGATGTGGTGCGCCAATACCAGGAAAATCCCACAGGGCCCTTGGGTACGGTAAAATGCGGTCCCTGGAACTACAGCGGCAAAGCCCTGATCATGGGAGATGCAGCCCATGCTATAGTGCCTTTTTACGGACAAGGCATGAATGCGTCTTTTGAAGATGTTCTGGTACTGGACCAATTAATAGAAACCGATGTACAGAGCTGGGATACGCTTTTTGAAAAATTTGCCCAAGAGCGCAAAAAAGATGCTGACGCCATCGCTGATCTTGCCCTGGACAATTTCCATGAAATGAAAGAGCATACTGCCGACCCCATTTTTCAGCGCAAACGCAGTATCGAGGTACGCTTGGAGCAGGAGCGCCCTAGGGACTATCAGAGTAAATACTCTATGGTCACCTTTAATCCTGAGCTGAGTTATCATCAGGCCATGACCCAAGGTAGGGCCCAAGATAAAGCTATTGAGCAACTCTTGCGTGATGGTATACTGAGTGAATCGCAGGATCTCGACGATCAACTCAGCTTGATTCAAAAACAAACCAAGACCCTTTTATCACAATAAGAATAAACGACTAAATCGCACGACATGGCACAAACCAACAATAAACTCATCGACGGAAAAGCAACCCCACGAGGCGCTTATCCCCATATAAAACGCGTCGGAGACTATCTTTTTATTTCAGGAACCAGTGCACGTAAACCAGATAACACCATCGCAGGAGCCCAAAAAGTAGATGAAATGGGCAGTATGCGTTTAGACATCAAAGAGCAAACTGCGGCTGTTTTGGACAACATAAAAGATTACCTCACCGCCGAAGGGGCCGGGCTGGAAGACCTGGTGGATCTAACGACCTTTTTAGTCAATATGAACGACTTTGCGGGTTATAATGAAGTTTATGGACAGTATTTCCAAGCAGAAACCGGACCAGCACGCACTACCGTAGCGGTACATCAATTGCCCAATCCCCTATTGCTGATTGAGATCAAAGCCACGGCCTACAAACCCCTCAAATGATGACTCAGGTCTTAAACTATATCGATGGTCAATTTCTGTCTGCCCGCTCTGGAGCAAGCCTCGACAATATC